>NZ_JBFRTR010000026.1:0-31284 GCF_041474215.1 Vibrio sp. 10N.222.52.C12 | reverse complement strand
GACCCTAGCTGTTTAGCTAAAAACGACCTTGATAAGTAAACTGGTACTTACCTTGGCTATCAGGGTTGCCCAACCACTTAAGCTGACTCTGCATTGCTGGCGGGAATTCCGCCCCCGGCTTAAACCATGCCGCCGACGTATAGCGTTGGTTGGGTGTTACGCTCGCTGAAAACTCACTGTCTACCTGATCGCTCTTCTGAGTGCCTTTCGCTGCAATTGTGCTGTCTTCACAGGTTATGTCTGCAATCACAGGGCCAAGGTCTAGCGAGCCAACAGGAGAGTCGACTGCGGCACCAGACCAAGCCAGTGTACCTTCGCCAGATTGACACCAAGGCTGAGCGTGAACCGCATGCTTGATCGTCAGTTCAACTTGTCCACCAATAGAAACCGGTACTGGAATAGCTGGAGCGTATTTCATCACGTTCATAGCAGGCATTGAAGCTACTAAGTTCTCTGCGTACGCGCCGCTCATGCTGTACCCGACACGCCCTTTACCTGATAAGTTCATGTCACTGTTACGACCAAAACGAACCGCCAGTTCTGCTTTGGCTTGAAATAGCTTAGAAAACTGGAAATCCCACTGCACTGAACCGTAATTGATGCGCTGCCACACGATGTTGTTAGCGCTGCCTTGCCAAACGGTGCCCTCCACGCCTTCGATACTCAAGCCGCGCACAGCAGGAGCCTGCTTGAGAGCAAAAGAAGCCGGCAAGTGCAGCAACAAGCTGACCGAGAAAAAGACGATAAAGATGCTACTGAAGAGCAGGCCATACTTAAAAGATAAACCGCGTTTCACATTAACCTCGTTTAAACTGTAGTCGGTTGACGTCAATAACCCCAGGGTTATCAGAGCGATCAATATCCATAAACTCGACCTCAACACCCTGTTTTTCTTTCAGATATGTTAGCCAGTCAACGAACTTATTAAAAGGCACTGGTTTTACCCACACTTGCAGCATCTCGCCCCGTGGTTGCACACGTATCAGCTCGATATTAAAGCGACGCATAGAAGCAGGCACAGATTGGTTCAGAGGTTGACTGGCATTAATGCCACCACTGCCTCGTAGTTCAACCACTTCATTGGCTTTATTGGTTACCCAAGCCAGTAGTTGCTTCTCGCTTTGAATACGGGTCTGCGCGAGTTCAGCTCGCTGACTGAGTGGCTGGATTAGCCCCCAATAAACGACACCGACCACCAACAGAATTGAGCAACCAATAACTAATCGTTGCTCTCTTTGACTTATTGAAGTCCACCACGCTTGGAGTGGCTCAATCATATTTCTCATCACTGATCTCCTTACGCAGGTTATTGATGGGGTTTAAGAGTAAAGCTGCCAAATACGGCATCGCCATTACGGTTTAACGGACCTTGTTCGACGGTAAATTTCTCTTCGAGCTTCACTCTCGCGGTCTCAAAATGTTGGAAGTCAGAACTTTTCGCCTGTAGTCGAATCTCAGAACGATTGCCATCGTAGCGAATGCTTTCGACTTCAATTGACTTCACCTGACCTAAGGTTTCCGGCAGCAATGCTAACCACCCCAACAAAGAGTCACCATCGCCCGAGCCGCCATATTTCTTGGCTTCATCGTTCATCTGGCGCTTAAGGTAGCTGACTGTCGGAATACGTTGTTTACCAGGCAGCACAGCTCTAAAGATACGCTCACTCTCCATGCGGTAGGCTTGTGCTTGAGCTTCGAATTGCTGAACCTTCAACACTTGCTGAGTCACGATCACAGCCACCAGCAAACAAGCAGCAATCGCCACTTTCTGCCAAACACGCCAATATTTACTGAATGAAGATTTGGTTTTAAAGGTGCCAGTCAGTAAATTTACGCCGCTTGTGATCGCTTGTTGGCTCAGCAAAGACATCACCAATTCCGCAGGCTTTGCTTGCCAATTCGCACCGCTTTGCTGTTGAACGTCATCGCTCGGCATCGCGGTGTAGCTGAAGATAGTCGTCGCTTGCTCTTCGTCATCAGCAACAACCCAATCACTTTGCAAAAACATCGGTAACCATGCTTCGCTGATCGATACAGCTTGATAGTTACCTTGACGTAATAGCCAATGCTGGTCGATCTGTAATGCACTGATGCCTTGCTCTTCAAAAGGCACGGCCAGTGTATCTGGCAACACCTTACGGAAGATAATATTGGCTTCGCGGAACAGGTCTAACGCTTGCTTTAACCATTCACGATCGACACCACACACTGTTGCGTGCGTTGCGTCTTTATCTAAAATAGTCAGGTGTAAGTCTTCGATATCTTGTGCCACTTCGTCTTCTAATAAAAACGGCAGCATAGAGTCGAACTGGCGAGCAGCACCTTTCGGGATCTCAACACGCTTAATTAAGCATTCATTTCCCGGCAATAAAGCGATACAGCTGCGCTTTTCAGCGTAAGGCGTTAACTCATCCAGCTGCTCCCAGCTAGACAGTTCGCCACTTGCTATCACTTCTTGTTGGCTTGTCGACCAAACTAACCACTGCACAGGGCTTTGTGGTTCGCTACTCAGTCGAACGGTCAGAAACTCGCTCACTGATTCCTCCAAAACGACGGCGTACTACCGTCACTGTTTCTCGATTACTACTATAGAAAAGCGTCCGTATACGTACACGTGACTGCTCAACTAATACCTCTGCATCAAGCTCAAAATAGGCGCTATCTACAGTTAAATATGCTTTCGCTTTCTTGCTGACTTCGGCACTCACACCCACAATGGCCGGTTCAGCCATAAACGCATCCACCGTATCCCAGCCATCGAATGGGCGTTTGTCTATCAGCTGTTTGGCATCCGATTCACTTAAGCCGGGGGCAAACATCGCTTCCAATAACGGCGCCTGCTTTTCCGTAAGTGTATTCACGTTCAAGCGAAAATCGTCACTCGGCAGAGCACAAACAAAGGGGCGAACCTTATTCATCACCTCACCGGTAACTTGATAAACCGCTCGTAGTTCGGACTCATCGGCCATTAAGCCATTCGCCGCCAAATAAGGTGGCTTCATCGCCTCATAAGTACTGTCTTCTACACCTGCTGAAGAGGTGGTTCGGGTATCACTATCAACAAATTCCCAGCTTGAATGTGCAATAACCTCGGCCTGATAAGGCTCAACATCTTGGTTTTCCAACAAGGTTTGCCAAACCGTAATTAAATAAGGTGTTTGGTTACTTGAAGTCGCCGTCACACCAGCCAACGCATTGAGATTAAAACATGCCTGAGCATCAACAATACGGCCTTTAACTTGACCATAATCCAACGGGTATACCTGTTCTTCTAACGCCCATGGTTGACTCAAGTTGACGGTATCACTGTCTTTGTAGCTTTGCCTAATGCCGTCTTGCACCAGCGCTTCGACACCAATGCTGTACCAGTAAGCCTGTTGGTAATTCAGTTGATTGCCCACGCGCTTAAATTGAGTAAACAGGCGTTCCGACATACTGCCTGCGATGGTTGCCATTATCGCCAGTAGCATCAGGATAATGATCAGCGCAACACCTCGCTGCTTGCGCCCCATGGCAGACCTTGTCAGTGCAAACTTATTAGTTCGATGAGTCATTATTCCCCTCATTACTACTTGAAGAGTCGCTGTTTGAAGAATCATCGGCCTGATCTAGCGTGCCACCAGGGGTGAGATAAATACGCTCTATCTCACCATAATCTTTCAAGGTTAGCTTTAACCTTACCGCTTTCGGTAGCGATTTGTCGGCTTGCCACTCTTTCCCCCAGCGGCTTCCGTCATAAAACTCGAATTCCAAGCTTTCAACATCATCAAGCAAAGGCGTAATCACACCTTCTTGTCCTGCAGGAGTATCGGGGTAGCGCCACCACACACGCTCAAGCGTTTCTTCTTTAATGCGGTAACCCACTTTGGTGACTTCTCCGCGAGGAAACTGCTGCTGTGGGTTATGCCAGCCAAGGCGAGTAAACATGATGCCAACGCTGTCGGAATCCAGTAAATACTCTTTAATTAAGATCAGCTTAGATGATGCTTCTTCACCGTTGGTACGAAATTGTCGTACCGCCATCTGGCGAAAATCATTATCTAAAATGACTAAGCTACGTTGCAGTTGATTTAAACGAGCACTGCGCTCGATTGAAAGCTCGTTGCTGCGCTGAACCTGATTGACTACCTGATAAGCCGCCATGCTTAACGTGGCAAAGATAGCGATCGAGACCAAAACCTCAATTAAGGTAAAGCCTCTCCCGTTCGAAGATAGACCTTGTGTACGAGACACACGCTTATTGGCGGACATGCTCTTACTTAGCGACTTGCTCTGAGCTAACGACACGCTTTTACTTGACCACATAGCTGCGCACCGTGACCACTGGAGAAGCTTGTTTACTGGTTGCCACACTCACATCAAACGCCTTTAATAAATCATCGCTAGTATCGATTGGCGTGACCTTCCAAAACCACTCTCTCTCGGCCAACTCTTGTGTGCCCTGCGCTTTTTTTAGCTTCTCAGGATGCAGCATCACCAAAGCCATTTGATTATCAACGACCATAGCCGCGAAGGTTTTTTCTTCGAGATAACTGAGGGTATTGATGTGCTGAGTAACAGCACGAATCACACTGATCGCCGCAGTCGCAAAGATAGCGAGCGCAACCAATACCTCAAGCAGCGTCATTCCTCGAGAACCAAGGGGCATACCACGAAAACGATAAGGAGAACGGTTATTCCTCTTCATCTTCTTCTCCCGGTTCTAGCAGTCGAATCACACCATTGTCCAATACTCGAATACGCCAACCATCTTGTATGGTGTCTCCGGTATTTGGATAAAACGACAATACAAATGGCGTCATTTCAGCACTCGACAAGATGTAGATCTGTGGTGGTTTCGGCTTCTTTTCCTCTTCAAGATCAGCAAACATATCTTCATCAAACAAGCTTCCTGGGTTGAACAACCGATCATCGTCTTCCCATGCGCCACCACCTAAGGTCAGTGACAATGCGAGTTCTTCCGGTAGTTCAGTTAAAGAGGGGATTTTTTCAAAATCGACTTCTTGCCAGCCTTCAGACTTAAGCGCCATCAGTACATAGGTCGATTTCTTTTCATCAACTCGAACGCCAAAATCTAAGCCGCTCAAAATAGCCTCTTCATTGAGTAATTGAACTCGCTGATAAAAGCTTTGAGCGTATTTTTTAGCAACATCTTTGCTATTGGTAGGAATGGTCGCGATCACCGCAACCGCCGTTACTGACAGTAGTACCAACACCAAGAGAATCTCAATCAAGGTGAAACCTGGCTGTGTTTGCTTAGTTTTCACCTTTAGACTCCATCTGTTTACGTCCTACCATCAATAACGTATCAAGCATCAATAACGAATCAAACAATAAGCTGAAGCTTATTGGAAATCCTGCATGTTCCAGTTGCCGATATCCGCCGCAATACCTTCACCACCTTCTTGGCCATCAGCACCAAGAGTGAAAATATCAATAGTGCCGTTATCACCAGGGCTTAGGTATTGGTACTCGTTACCCCATGGGTCGTTTGGCAGACGCTTGATGTAGCCACCGTCGCGGTAGTTACGAGGCTCTGGGCTGCTTGGCTTAGAAACCAATGCATCAAGACCTTGATCCGTTGTTGGGTAAACGCTGTTATCCAGTTTGTACATATCTAGCGCGTTCTCTAGCGCCACAATATCAGTGATGGCTTTTTGTTGGTCAGCCTTCTCTTTGTTACCCAATAGGTTAGGTACAACAAAGCTCGCCAATACGCCAAGGATAACCACAACAACCATCACTTCTAATAGGGTAAAGCCTGATTGTTTCTTCATTCTGTTTTTCATTATTTTCTCCAAATTACAGACAGCGAGTTGAAGGTAATAATGTCCTTCTTCTCGTTAATCCAAAAACTAACGTCTTATGAGCAGTTGATTAACCACTCATCAAATTATTCATTTCAAGCATCGGCATCAGAGTCGCCATCACAATGAACAGCACTAAGCCTGCCATCAAAGCGATAAGTGCTGGCGTAAAGATACCTAACGCGATATTCACGGTCGATTCAAAGCTTTGATCCTGGTTATCTGCCGCTCTTGTTAGCATTTGCTCTAACTGACCACTCTGCTCACCACTGGCGATCATATGCAGCATCATTGGAGGGAAGAGTTTGGTTTGATCGAGCGCTTTACGCAGGCTTGCCCCTTCTCTAACACTGTCTGACGCCTGCAGTACTTGTTGCTTCACATGGTGATTCGACATTACATCAACCGCAACCTTCATCCCCTCAAGGATAGGAATCGCACTCGAGGTACAGATAGAGAGTGTTCGTGCAAAACGAGAGGTATTAATTCCTTTCGCGATCTTGCCGATCAGTGGAATGCTTAATAGCTTGCGATCCCAACTCATGCGAACACCCGGCTTTTTCAGAGCGGTCTTAATCAACACAATCACACCGATGATCAACAACAGTAATTGGATGCCCCAATTCTGGATAAATTCACTCGATGCCAATAAAAATTGTGTCGATTGAGGAAGTTCTTGGCCCATTTGGATAATCGGTTCAACGATCTTAGGTACCACGGTTGCCAGCAGGAACGAAACAATCGTCACCGCAAACACCACCAGCACCACAGGGTAGATCATCGCTTGCAGCAACTTAGAGCGCATCTTCTGACGGTTTTCTGCGTAATCAGCCAGTCGCTCCAATACCGCATCTAAGTGACCCGATTTCTCACCAGCCGCGACCATGGCTCTAAACAGTTCATCAAAGATATGTGGGTAATCAGCCAAGCTATCGGCTAGCGAATAACCTTCCGTTACCTTCGAACGAACCGCCAGTAACATGGTTCGAATACGTGGCTTTTCAGATTGCTCCGCCACGGCTTTCAAGCACTCTTCTAGCGGCATGCCTGATTGCACCAAGGTGGAAATTTGGCGAGTAATCAAAGCAAGGTCTGGCGTACTGATGCCGCGTTTAAAGCTGGTCGATGGCTGAGCACCTTTTGCTGTTTTTGCTTTAGCCTCGGTCATCTCAACCGGCATCAAGCCAAGTTCTTTGATTCTTTGGCGAGCCTGACGAGCGTTATCCGCTTCAATCGAGCCTTTTTTACTTTTGCCTTTGGCATCCAGTGCTTTGTATTCAAATGCCGCCATACTAGACTTCCTTGGTCACTCGCATCACTTCTTCTAAGGACGTTACCCCTTTCAGAACTTTGCTCAAGCCATCATCTCGAATACTTGGTGTTGTGCCACGAATTGCTTTCTCAATCGCCTGTTCGCCAGCCTCACTGTGAATCAGCTCTTGTACCGAATCGTCAATCATCAATAGCTCATGAATACCAGTACGGCCTCGATAGCCTTTGTGACTGCAGCTTTCACACCCTTTGGCATGGTAAAGCGTTAGGCTGTCTTTCTTCTTCAACCCAAACAGTTTTTTCTGTTCTTTATCCGCTTCGTAAGGTTCTTTACAGTCGTTACACAGGGTGCGAACCAAGCGCTGAGCCAAAACACCCAGCAGCGAAGAAGAGATCAAGAAGGGTTCGATGCCCATATCACGCAGACGCGTAATTGCACCGATTGCCGTATTGGTGTGAAGGGTCGACATCACTAAGTGACCGGTCAAAGAGGCTTGAACAGCGATCTCTGCGGTCTCTAAGTCACGTATCTCACCAATCATTACCACATCGGGATCTTGACGAAGAATCGCACGTAAACCACGCGCAAAGGTCATATCAACCTTAGGGTTCACTTGTGTTTGACCAATGCCATCGATATCGAATTCGATCGGGTCTTCAACGGTTAAAATGTTTCGTTCATTGCTGTTGAGTTCTTGCAGGCCTGCGTACAGGGTCGTCGATTTACCTGAACCTGTCGGGCCGGTCACCAAGATAATGCCGTGTGGACGCTGAATCAGCTTACGGAAGTTTTCATGGTTTTCTGCTGTCATACCTAAACTGTGCAAGTCTAGACGAGTGGCGTTTTTGTCCAACAGACGCATTACCACACGCTCACCGTGCGAAGAAGGCATGGTTGAAACACGAACATCAACCGCTCGGCCACCAATACGCAAAGAAATACGACCATCTTGTGGCACACGTTTTTCCGCAATATCCAATTTAGCCATAACCTTTACACGTGACACGAGCAGCGGAGCCAGTTTACGGCTCGGCGCCAACACATCACGCAGCACACCATCAATACGGAAACGGATCGACAGTGATTTCTCAAAGGTTTCGATATGAATATCCGAAGCACCCTCTTTGATCGCCTCACCCAGCATCGCATTGATTAACTTGATGATTGGTGCATCATCCTCTGATTCAAGTAAGTCTTCGTCTTGAGGCAGTTCTTCCGCTAGTGAGAAGAAGTCATCACTATCAGCACCAATGTCTTCCATGAGCTGACGAGCTTCTGACGAGTCACGCTGATAAGCATCGGTCAGTTTTTTATCAAACTCATCGAGAGTAATCGCTTGTGGCGTGAAACCATTTTTCACAACACGACTCACTTCAATGATCGCCGCCGATTTCAGTGGCTCAACATAATAAAGTATCGGTGCGCGCTCTGGATGTTGATACTCCAACACCATCTTATAGCGATTCGCAAAGCTAAACGGCAAGCGCTGATAAGTACCTGCCGCCCCTACCAATTCAGCCATTATTCTGTTTCCATCTGATCAATGAAGGCTTGAAGTTCAGCCGGGTAATTCATGCTTTCGCCAAATTTAGGCAGTACTGGAATATTATCGTCATCCATCAGCTTCAGGCCCTGCTCTGACTTATACAACTGCTCAGCACGAATAAAGTTGTATTTACGCTGAGTAATACCATCGGCCGTCATACCATCACGAATAATGGTCGGCTTGATGAATACCATTAGGTTCTTTTTCTCAACCTGAGTACTGGTTGATTTGAACAGGTGTCCTAGAACAGGGATATCGCCCAAGAACGGCACCTTAGATTCACTTTCCAGCGCTCGCTCGTCAATCAAGCCACCCAGCACCAGCATTTGACCGTCTTGAACAATCACTGACGTATTTAGCTGACGCTTAGCAAAACGAACATCTACTGCCCCGTTTGCGCCTAATACGTTCGATACTTCTTGTTCTATTTGCAGCTGAACTGAGTCACCTTCATTGATTTGTGGCACGACTTTTAGCTTGATACCCACTTCTTTACGTTCAACCGTTTGGAATGGGTTATCGTTACTTGAGCCTGCGGTCGAGCCAGTTAAAACAGGCACCTCTTCGCCCACAATGAACGACGCTTCGCCGTTATCCATCACGGTGATACTTGGAGAAGATAGGATATTTGAATTTGAATCGGTCGCTACTGCACTGATCAAGGCAGTCCAGTCACCCATCACTACGCTCATTGCCGCGCCATTAACGCCAGAAAGAGCAGAAGCTAACGTTGAGTAGTCACCGGATTCTGTGGTCGTTTCATTACGCAAAAAGGCGCCATTATCATCATAGACTGCGGTGGTCGTTTCAGTGTCTTTCGCTTCTTCTAAACCAACCATTACGCCACCGATTGACGCACCTGTGTTGCCATACTGAATCACAGCACCAGTATCAAGGTTACCCCATTGCACACCAAGGTTAATGCCATCACCCTCTGCCATCTCGACAATTAGGGCTTCAATCAATACTTGAGCACGACGAATATCCAACTGTGCGATCACATCTTGAAGCGCGTTCATGATGTCTGGTTGGGCGGTAATAACCAAAGAGTTGGTATCACTGTGAGCTGAGATCACCACTTTGTCACGTTGAGATGAGCTACCTTTAGTTGATGTTTGCTTCTCTGATTGCAGGTTGTCCGACACGCCTTTCAGCACATCGACTAAATCTTCTGCTTTGGCGTATTTAAGGTAAATTACTTGGTTGTTGCCCTTGGTTGCCATTTCCACATCAAGCTGTTCAATCAACCTTCTTAAACGGCTACGTACCTTAGGGTCACCTGAGATAAGGATCGCATTGGTACGTTCATCGGCAACTAATTTAGGTTGTAGGAAGGCTGGTGTGTTTTGGGCATCTGTGGTTTTGCTTAGTGCATCAACGATACGTACCATTTCTGCCGCAGAAGCATTCTTTAGCTCAACGACTTCAATCTCTTTATCACCCGCTTGGTCAACACGCTTGATGATTTCAGCTAAACGGTTTACTACCGCCGCTCGGCCTGTAATAAGGATGATGTTGGCTGGGTCGTAGTGCACAACGTTACCCGCGCCTGCATTGTCGTTTAGTTGACGAAGCAGAGGAGAAAGTTCACGAACCGATACATTACGAACCGTCACTACACGCGTCACTACGCTATCACCAGTGATTGAATCACGGTCACCAACAACGGGGATCGCCGAAGTTTTAGAGTCTTTGGCTTTGATGATCTTAAGAACACCCGAGTCCATTTCAACGACTGCGTAGCCATACACCTCTAGTACGTTTAAGAAGAAGCTGTAATATTGCTCTTCATTCAATACGTCGTAGCTGCGTACATCGATTTTTCCGCGCACCGATGGATCAACGATGATGGTCTTCTCTAGGTTACGACCAACAATATTAATAAACTCTTGAATATCAGTGCCTTTAAAGCTGGCACTAAAATCACTCGCGATGGCTGCGGGTGTGCAGATCAAGCTTCCTGCCAATAACCATGCACTTTTCTTAAACCAATGCTTCACTTACTTCTCCTACACTTTCGTCCTTCGTTAGACGCAAAGTTTTAAAATTCAATAAACACTTCATGTTGTTGACCATCTCTCTCGACCACCAGATTTAGCTCTGTTAGTTCTGAGATGGAACGGAATATGTTGCCCATAGCAGCAGGGTCTGTCAGGTCTTGTCCATTTAACTGAGTGGCAATATCTCCGTTTTGGAGCCCAACAGAGTTAAAAAGTTCTGAATCTTTGCCAGGGCTCACACGATAACCGATCACTTTATCGTCACGCTTCACCTGAGACAGTCGAACATATTGGAAGATTTGTTGCGGATCTTTCATTATCTTCGCTTTAATTTCATCAAGCTTCTCTTCTGCTGAAGCCGGATTATTACCACGAACCGAAGAAGAGCTACGAGGTGGCGCAGGCGCTGATACAGCCAAACGCTTGTACTCAATACCTTCAAGCATCAAGGTTTCGTCTCGTCCTGAGTTATCAATGATAACGCGGTCGATTAATACCGCTTTTAACTTGGCTCGAGTGCCTTCAATCTCTTCATTAATTCCGTAGGTCGCTTGCGTGCCGCGATTGGCGATCACCGCTAAGCTCAGTTTTGGATTCGAGCTCGCGACTGCACCCACTAAAACGAGGTTTAATCGCGTCTTAGGCGCATCTTGGATAACTTGCTGTTCAACCACAGCGGGCGTGCTTGGGTTGTAAGCACCAAACATGTTGCTCTGCTGCAAAGAAGAGATATCAAGGGTCGATTGAGGTGCTGAAGACGATGAAGCCGTTGCTGTCCAAGGCGCGATAGTTTGCTCAGCAGGTTCGATAAACCATGCAAGCTGCCCTAAGATCCATGCGGAAGCTGCAATCAATACACAACAGGTCGCTAAGCTTAGTTTCTGCTGAAGTACAAATCCATTCTCTAATAAGCGGCTCAACATAGGAGAATTCCCTACGCGATTTTTGAGCTCTAAAAAGTTCACTTTCCTAGTCCCTTTTCATGACGACAAACGCTGCAAATCATTAAACTTTCAGCTTTTTTATTCATTCGTTCGATACCAAGCTTATTTAAGCAATAAGATCCTGAACTATATCATAGCAAATCGATAAATCGGCATAACATGGCTATTTTGTATTATGACTTGAAAAAAATGCCAACCGCCTCCACTTTAAGCTTCTACTTAATGTGATAAGCATCATCAAAAACATGTTGCGCACTGTTCGTTACAGTTAAACCGCATTCATTTCTAACTGAAAAGGCACTGTCCTATATGAAAACGACTAATGAAGCTGTCAGACTCGATAAATGGTTGTGGGCAGCACGCTTTTATAAAACTCGTTCAATTGCTCGCAACATGGTCGATGGTGGCAAAGTCCACTATAATGGTCAGCGCAGTAAACCCAGCAAAATCGTAGAACTTGGGGCAGTGGTTACCCTGCGCCAAGGGAATGAAGAAAAGACGGTCACCATAGAGAAAATATCCGCACACCGCGGCGGGGCGCCAGTCGCTCAAACCCTCTATGAAGAAACCACCGAAAGCTTGGCAAAAAGAGAAGAGTTTGCACAACAACGCAAGCTAAATGCTCATAGCCCAGCACCAGAACGTCGCCCAGATAAAAAGCAACGTCGTGACATCATCAAGTTCAAGACTCAATAAGCTAGAAGGAATAGCCAAATGGCAGACCCAATGTCTACAAGTAATGTTTTAAATCGCTACCTATTTGAAGACCTATCAGTACGTGGTGAATTGGTACAGATGGACGAAGCATACCAACAGATTATTTCTAGCAAGGAATACCCAGCTCCAGTACAAAAGCTGTTGGGTGAGCTACTGGTTTCAACGACGCTACTAACGGCGACCCTAAAGTTTGAAGGTTCTATCACGATGCAGCTGCAAGGTGACGGCCCAGTATCTCTAGCAGTTATCAATGGCGATCACGATCAGAAGATCCGTGGTGTTGCTCGCTTTGAAGGCGATATCGCAGACGACGCAGGTCTACACGCCCTAATGGGTAAAGGTCACCTAGTGATCACTATCGATCCTAAGAAAGGTGAGCGTTACCAAGGTATCGTTGGTCTTGAAGGTGACACGCTTGCACAAGTGCTTGAAGGCTACTTCGCTAACTCTGAACAGCTTAAGACTCGTCTATGGCTGCGCACTGGCGAGCATGAAGGCAAAGCACACGCTGCAGGTATGTTGCTACAAGTAATGCCTGACGGCACCGGTACTCCAGACGACTTCGAGCACCTAGAGCAACTAACAGACACCGTGAAAAACGAAGAGCTATTCACTCTAGAAGCGAACGAACTGCTTTACCGTTTGTACAACCAAGAGAAAGTACAGCTATTCACACCACAACCGGTTGAGTTCTTCTGTGGCTGTTCACGCGATCGAAGTGCAGCAGCAATCATTACTGTTGCTCAAGAAGAGATCTACGACATCCTAAGCACCGAAGGAAGCGTTGGTCTACACTGCGATTACTGTGGCACAAACTACTCGTTCGACAAGAATGATGTTGATGCACTGTACGCAGAAGCAGCAGATAAAGGCAGCAATACGGTTCATTAATTTACGGCGTACCAAAAACACGTAATTTACCCCAAAAAGGTCAGCCCTCAGCTGGCCTTTTTTGTGATCAAAATAGCGCAAACCCCGTAACATCTCGTAATAAAATCACCGCTTAATTTTAATCAATTAATAATGTTCTCGCCCCTAGCGCAAAGGTTTGCGTACAGGATAGACTAGTTGGGCCAATATGTGACGAGACGCTTAAAACCCCATGGCTAATATGGATATTTTTTGAGCTATATCCCTGTTTCCCCCGAGTCTCGTTGCTAGCATGGTGAGCAGATAACAATAAAAAATTAATACAAAATCCCTACAAAATATCCTACAAGGAGCACCTATGACCGTTATGGAACATACAAAGGCTGCACAAATTGATCTAACTAAGCACGGACTGACTGGCGTTACTGAAGTTCTTCGTAATCCTAGCTACGAGCAGTTATTCGTTGAAGAAACACTGCCAGGTTTGGAAGGCTACGAAAAAGGCGTAGTAACGGAACTAGGCTCTGTTGCGGTAGACACTGGTATCTTTACTGGCCGCTCACCAAAAGATAAGTACATTGTTAAAGATGACACGACCCGCGATACCATGTGGTGGTCAGATCAAGGCAAAAATGACAACAAACCGATTACAACTGAAGTATGGAATGAGCTGAAAGAGCTTGTGACAACTCAGCTATCTGGCAAGCGCCTGTTTGTCATCGACGGTTATTGTGGTGCTAACCCTGATACGCGCTTAAGCGTGCGTATTATCACTGAAGTAGCGTGGCAAGCGCACTTCGTTAAGAACATGTTCATTCGTCCAACTGACGAAGAGCTAGCAACGTTCGAACCTGATTTCGTGGTAATGAACGGTGCTAAAACAACTAACCCTAACTGGGAAAAGCAGGGTCTAAACTCTGAAAACTTCGTTGCTTTCAACCTAACAGAGCGCGTTCAAATCATCGGTGGTACTTGGTACGGCGGTGAGATGAAGAAAGGCATGTTCGCAATGATGAACTACCTGCTTCCTCTGCAAGGCATTGCTTCAATGCACTGTAGTGCAAACGTCGGCGAGAAAGGCGATGTAGCCATCTTCTTCGGTCTATCTGGTACAGGTAAAACTACGCTTTCAACCGATCCTAAGCGTGAGCTAATCGGTGATGATGAGCACGGTTGGGATGACGATGGTATCTTCAACTTCGAAGGTGGTTGTTACGCGAAGACGATTCGTCTATCTAAAGAAGCAGAACCTGAAATCTACAATGCAATCCGTCGTGATGCACTACTAGAAAACGTAACAGTTCGTGGTGATGGTTCTATCGATTTTGATGACGGTTCAAAAACTGAGAACACTCGTGTTTCTTACCCAATTCACCACATCGATAACATCGTTAAACCAGTATCAAAAGCCGGTCACGCTCAAAAGGTTATCTTCCTGACTGCTGATGCATTCGGTGTACTGCCACCCGTTTCTAAACTGACTCCAGAGCAAACGAAGTACCACTTCCTATCTGGCTTCACTGCAAAACTAGCGGGCACTGAGCGTGGTATTACTGAGCCAACGCCAACGTTCTCTGCTGCATTTGGTGCGGCATTCTTAACTCTCCACCCAACTCAGTACGCTGAAGTGCTTGTGAAGCGTATGGAAGCAGCTGGCGCTGAAGCTTACCTAGTGAACACAGGTTGGAACGGTACTGGTAAACGTATCTCTATCCAAGATACGCGAGGCATCATCGACGCTATCCTAGATGGCTCAATCGACAACGCTGAAACTAAGGTTATCCCTATGTTTAACCTAGAAGTGCCACTAGCGCTGCACGATGTTGACCCAGCGATCCTTGACCCACGCGATACGTACACTGACCCTCTACAATGGGAAAGCAAAGCGAAAGATCTAGCCGAGCGCTTCATCAACAACTTTGATAAGTACACAGACAACGCTGAAGGTAAGTCACTGGTTGCAGCTGGTCCTCAACTGGACTAATCCAACCATCTGCTCGGGCTTAGCCAAAAGCAAACGCCCAATTTAAAATGATATTTTTGTAGCAAGCCCCTCTTTTGAGGGGCTTTTTTGTTGATGCTTGACCCTTTTTGTTCCACTCTGTTTTAAGACTATTGAAATTTAAGGCTTTCAGGGAATGAAAAAGGTATTCATGGTGTTCGGCATTGTGTTGGCTATCGCCGTTGCAACTATCGCAGCGCTGCTATTAAGCCTGCAGACCCAATACCGTGCGGATGTTGCCAACTTTTTTATCAAACATACGATTGAACAACCTGTATTCATTGAAGATGTTGAGTATCAGGCGCCTTATCACATCACCTTAATGGGCATTACCCAAAGCCAACCAGAAAAGCAAACACCTCTGTATATCGACAAGATCGATCTTTGGTTCAGCCCCAGCTCGATGACAGAGGCCAAACTGGTCTTTGAATCTGTTTTGATCAGCGGCCTACAATTAGAGGCAGACGATCTAAAAACACTGACTTCTTTATTTACCCAACCAAACATCAAGCTCCACCAGCTGGCCATCAACAATCTCGACTTTTCGACGCCAGAGTTTAATGCGCGAGGCATCGACCTACAGATCTCCGCCCCAACGTGGAACAACGATAACTCGCTGCTACCTTATGGAAAGACCCAACTCTCTGCCTCACAACTGTATTGGCAAGGTGAGGCATTCGATAATCTGTTGATTGACCTAGACTTAAAACCTAGCGACAGCACCCTTTATGGTGCTTCGTTTGACTGGCGTGGCGCCAAGATTTCTGGGCAAGCTGAACAATATCAACAAGATTGGTCGTTGGTGAATGTGACCGTCGATGGCTTACGACTCAATCAGAAACAGACCCAAAACCTACTAAGCAAAGAGTGGGATGTTGCAGGCATTAAGATTAATCACATCAATAGCTTAGATATTCTGCGTAGCGACGTAGAGTGGCAAGATGGCCACCTCGCTGCCTTTGATGCCTCATTAGAAAATATCCAACTGCCTTTTGAAATCTGGAAACAACAGAAAGCCATTTTTTCTCTACAGGCAGAAGGAGTGACCATTGATGATGACATGTTCATCGAGCCAAGCCTCAAGCTCAACCTAGAAACAAACCAGATTCTGATTGAAGATTTCTATACTCAATTCCTGCAAGGCACTGTTCAGCTCAATGGCAAAGTCACCCCTAGCAGCATTGAATTAGCGCAACTCGACCTACAAGGCATCAAGTGGATTACCGAAAACCAAGATAGCCCTCTAGTCGCAGCTCGACTAATACCTTGGCTTACACAACTCCAGAACGTCGAGATTAACCGACTTAATATAGAACGCAGCCAACTTATCCAACTAGCACAAACGCCTTACTGGCAGGTCTCTGGATTACATGTCGAGGGGCATCAAGTTCAACTGCTGCAAGATAGAAAACTGGGCTTGTGGCAAGGGAAGCTGATGGCGAGCGCCAATGATGCCAGCTACCAAAATATTCTCAGCGCACAGCCTGTGGTTGAGATGAATAGCGAACAAGGAAAATGGACGCTGACTCGTCTGTTTGCACCACTCAGGAATGGCTACATTGAAGCCAATGCAACGCTCGATTTTAACCAAATCAGCAAGCCATGGAGCTTAGATATTTCTGCCGATGGGTTACCCATTGCGCCTATGCTGCAGCGACTTGAATTACCACTCGATGCAACCGGCTATGGCGAGTTTGAACTTCAAGCCGCAGGTTTATATGGCGACTCACTGATGCTCGGTTACTCAACCACAGGGCAACTCACTGGCAGCGTTCGCCAGGGTGTGATGACCTTTAATGACAAGCTTTCTGAAACATCGACTGATAACGTGTTTGAAATTCCAGAGCTTAATGCGCATTTTGACCGTGGGCGCTTCACTCTCGAACCGATGCATATTATTGGTGCATCATCAGCAGAGCAAGGCGAACAAAGGGTTCAAACGCTCAATGGCGAGGCTTCTGGAGAACTCGACTTGCTTAAAGCTGAGCAACACACCCTCTCGATTACCCTATCGGACCCATGCCATCAAATCTCAGGAAAGCTCACCCAAGCTGAGTATTCGGAGATTAACGACTGCCAACAAAAAAACGCCACTCCTCAGGAGTAGCGCCTTGTATCTTTAATCTGTATCTGTTAGCCAGTGTCAGCTATACGTTTACGTTGGAGTCTGTTGATAATCGCTTTTTGTAGTCAGGGATCAGCATATAGGTTCCCGTAAACTCTACCGCTTCCACATCGCCGCTATGAATGGTCACGTGAATGATGATACGTGCCTTTCTTCCTGACGCAAGGCGGTCCAAGTCACCACTGATCCCATCCAATGAAGTAGAGGCAACAGGGTTTTGCTCAACCGGGTGACGATAACGAATATTACTGTCTGCCAGCACGATATCACCGGTCAGCCCGCGTTCTTTCATCAATAACCAAGTCATCCCCCAACCAGTTAAGGTCGCTAAGGTAAAGGCAGAGCCTGCAAACATGGTATTATGCGGGTTCAAGTTGGGATTCAGCTGAGCACTACACTCAAATTGGTAACCCGTGTATTGGTTGATCTTGATGCCCATCTTGTCACTGATCGGGATCTGATGTTCCCAGCGCTGCTGAAGCTCATTACACCACTCAGGCTTACGCAGAACGTCTGCCATTGGGTCAAGATGCTTAACCATCTGTTGGTGACGCACAGGGCCACGTTGATCGTTAATCTCACCGCGACGTTCAAATTCATTCTTCTCATAGAATGAGATCGCATCTTCACGTGCATTACACACCAAGCGCTTAGCACCCTCTTGGCGAGCCAATGACTCAAGTGCGACTAGAATCAACGAACCCATGCCTTTACTTTGGCGAGATTTCTTCACCGCCATATAGCGGATCTGACCTTCCAGATCTGGGGTGATATACAGACGACCAATCGCCATCGGGCGACCACGACCATCAACAATCATGCGATGGTGACTCATTGGGTCATATTCATCGCGCTCAGAACCTACCGGCATTCGCCAAGGTTCACGGAGCATCTGCCAACGAAAATGGTAATACTTGTTTAGCTGATTTTCGGTGGTTGGTGTTATGAGTTTAAACATGCTTATTCCTTTAAGCCTAAACCTGCAGCCAGAATGTCACTGGGCCATCATTAACCAAAGACACTTTCATGTCGGCTGCGAATCGGCCACGTTCCGTTGGTAACACTGATTCACACTGGTCAGAGAAATAGTTATAAAGACGCTCAGCATCTTCTGGGTGAGCACCACGAGAGAACCCTGCTCGAGTCCCTTTCTTGGTATCGGCCGGCAGAGTGAATTGAGACACCACTAATACCTTACCTTCTACTTGCTTCACGTTGAGGTTCATTTTATCGTCTTCGTCTCCAAAGACACGATAAGTGGTCACTCGTTCCATCAAACGTTTGGCTTTGGCTTCGTCGTCACCTTTTTCTACGCCTAACAAAACTAATAAGCCTTGTTCAATCTCACCAACTAATTCGCCATCAACACGGACGGCAGCTTCACTTACTCTCTGGATCAGTGCTATCACTGTTGTTTCCTTGCTCTGTGATTTTGTCGTTATCCGACGAGTGTACCATTTCTTTCGAGTCACTCCACTGTTCCTGCTCACCCAATGCAGCGGTCACCTCAGCACCCACCAGCACAATCAACCAGCACAAATAAACCCAGACAAAAAGAATTGGTATTGCCGCCAATGCGCCATAAATCAACTGGTAAGAAGGGAATTGAGTAATGTAGGCCGCGAAGCCTTTCTTACTGAGTTCGAACAACAGAGCCGCCACTAGAGAACCTGCAGCCGCATGAGAAAAGTGTATCTTTTTGTTGGGAACCAACAGGTACAGACCGAAAAACGCAAAGAAAGAGAGAATCAAAGGCAGTTTGCGAATTACGGTATTAAAGGCGCCAGATACGACTTCATTTTGTAGCAGACTGAGCGATGTCACATACGAAGTGGCAGCAATACTCGCCCCAACCAAGATCGGCCCAAGTGTTAGCACCATCCAGTACATTGAGAACGACAATACCGCACGTCGCTTCTCATTAACACGCCAGATGTAGTTTAGGTTCTTATCGATATTCGAGATCAACATCAGTGCCGCAATGAACAAGAACACACTACCGACCGCCGTCATCTTACCCGTGTTGGCAACAAACTCGAGCAAGGCACCGTGCACCGCATCTCCTGACGCTGGAACAAAGTTGATAATAACGAAGTTTTGAATCACGATACCAACATCAGCAAAGATGGAAAATGATGACAAGATAGAGAGCAGAACCGTCAACATCGGTACGATCGAGAGCAAAGTAATGTACGCCAAGTAGCCCGCATTCACGTTGACTCTATCGTGCGTCATTCGCGCCAAAAGATAGCGAGAAAACTGAATACTGAGTGTGGCGACCTTTTTTATCTTCAACTTGTAACTCCCTTGTAACTCGTTCATAGTCCTAATTAATATTCCGTTACTTAACTATAGGAAACTAGGATGCCTTATTTAATAGTTATAGTCCTCTCTATTTTTACTCTTACTGGATGCCAGTCAGCTTATTACTCCGCCATGGAGCAAGTGGGTTACCACAAGCGTGACATTATGGTCGATAGAGTGGAAGACGCTAAAGAGTCGCAGCAGGATGCTCAGGAAGAGTTTACCAGCGCACTTGAAGCCTTGAGTAGCCTGACTAATTTCAGTGGCGGCGACCTTGAAGACATGTACAACCAAATCAATGATAAATACCAAGACAGCGAGAAAGCCGCGCAAAATGTCAGTGACCGCATTGCTGCGATTGAAGATGTGTCGGATGCGCTGTTTGAAGAGTGGCAGAGTGAGTTAGATCTCTACACCAGTGATTCACTGCGCCGCTCGAGCGAGCAAAAGCTTCGTGAAACTAAATTGTCTTACCAAACGATGCTGTCAGCAATGAAGCGCGCCGAGAAGAAAATGGACCCAGTGCTCAATACCCTTCGCGACAATACGCTTTATCTAAAGCATAACCTCAATGCGAGTGCTGTCGGTTCGTTGCAGGGCGAATTTATGAGCTTAGAAAAAGACATCGCCTACGCGATAGAACAGATGAATGCTGCAATAGCAGAATCGGATAAGTTCCTAGCTCAACTGAACCAGAAGTAGCGCTACAGATAAAGAACACGATGCAACCGATCATTATTACTGGCGGCCCCGGAGCCGGGAAGACAACACTGATTAATGCCTTGGGCGACATGGGTTACCCAACCTTCGCTGAGTCCTCTCGCCAGTTAATCGAACAGCAGAGTCAACTTGAGAACGGTATCTTACCTTGGTTAGACCTTCCAGGCTTTGCTCGCCTATGTTTAACCGTCATGAGCGAACACAAAGACCAAGCCAGTCAGCATCCTGTTGCCTTTCTCGATCGCGCCATTCCAGATATCTGTGGCTACTTGGCTCAGGCGAAACTAGAGATAAACACAACCTACCGAGAAGCGAGCCAAGGTTATCACCCCCAAGTGTTGTTCTGTCGCCCTGAGGCTTCAATTTATGTCCAAGATGATGTGAGACCTTATCCGTTTGAGGAGGCGTTAGAGATTCACCACGCGTTAGAAAGAGTCTACCAAGAACTTGGTTATGAGGTGGTTGAAGTGCCGTTTATGCCAGTCGAAGAACGGCTTCAATTCGTTGAGCGTTACTTAGGTATCAAAAGCTAGATCCCCAACTCGGTCGTTCCTCCCTCTTGAGGATGACGAAATCTCGTTTAACCGTATCTAAACAAACTAAAAAACAAAAGCCCCGAGCAGCTAGGCTACTCGGGGCTTTCTTATCTACTTAGCTAGAAGCTAGTCAGCTGGCAATTAAGCCTTAGCTGGACGTGCTGCACGCTTACGTTCGTTTTCCGTAAGAAGCTTCTTACGGATACGAATGCTTACTGGCGTTACTTCTACTAGTTCGTCTTCGTCGATGAACTCAAGAGCTTGCTCTAGAGTGTGACGGATAGGTGGCGAAAGAACCTGTGCTTCATCAGTACCAGATGCACGAACGTTCGTTAGCTGCTTACCTTTCAGACAGTTTACTGTTAGGTCGTTTGAACGGTTGTGAATACCGATGATTTGACCTTCGTATACTTCATCCGCGTGCTCAGCAAATAGACGACCACGTTCTTGTAGGTTGAATAGTGCGTAAGTCAGAGCTTTACCAGTTGCGTTCGAGATTAGAACACCGTTGTTACGTTGACCGATTACGCCGCCTTTGTGAGGACCGTAGTGATCAAATGAGTGGTAAAGAAGACCAGAACCAGACGTTAGAGTTAGGAACTCAGTTTGGAAACCGATAAGACCACGAGAAGGCATCATGAAGTCCATGCGAACACGGCCTTTGCCATCTGGAGACATATCAGTTAGCTCACCTTTACGTAGACCGATGTTTTCCATGATGCCACCTTGGTGCTCTTCAAGCACGTCGATAGTCACAGTTTCAAACGGTTCAGTTAGGTTGCCATCTTCGTCTTTCTTGATGATAACTTCTGGACGAGATACAGCTAGCTCGAAACCTTCACGACGCATGTTTTCGATCAGGATAGATAGGTGAAGTTCACCACGACCTGAAACACGGAAACGATCTGGGTTATCAGTTTCTTCAACACGTAGTGCAACGTTGTGTACTAGTTCTTTCTCTAGACGCTCAAGGATGTTACGTGAAGTAACGAACTTACCTTCTTTACCCGCGAACGGAGAAGTGTTTACTTGGAACGTCATTGTTACTGTTGGTTCATCAACAGAAAGCGGAGTCATTGCTTCAACATTGTTTACGTCACAGATAGTGTCTGAAATTTTCAGCTCACCAAGACCAGTGATTGCAATGATGTCGCCAGCGTTAGCTTGCTCAACTTCGTGACGGTCAAGACCTAGGTAACCAAGAACTGTACCTACTTTACCGTTACGTTTTTTGCCTTCTGCATTTACGATAGTTACTTGTTGGTTTGGTTTAACAGAACCACGAGTAACACGAGCAACACCGATAACACCTACGTAAGAGCTGTAATCAAGTTGCGAAATTTGCATTTGTAGTGGACCGTCAAGGTCAACTGCAGGCGCGTCTACTGTATCAACAACAGCTTGGAACAATGGTTCCATGTTCTCGCCAGTTTCGCCTTCAGTCATTGTTGCCCAACCGTTCAGAGCTGAAGCGTAAACAACTGTGAAGTCTAGTTGCTCATCAGTAGCACCTAGGTTGTCGAAAAGGTCGAATACTTGATCCATAACCCAATCAGGACGAGCGCCTGGGCGGTCAATCTTGTTGATTACAACGATTGGCTTAAGACCGTGTGCGAATGCTTTTTGCGTTACGAAACGAGTTTGAGGCATTGGGCCATCAACTGCGTCAACGATAAGCAGAACAGAGTCAACCATAGACATGATACGCTCAACTTCACCACCGAAGTCCGCGTGTCCCGGAGTATCTACGATGTTGATGCGGTAATCATTCCAGTTGATTGCTGTGTTCTTAGCAAGAATGGTAATGCCACGCTCTTTTTCGATGTCATTCGAATCCATGACACGCTCTTCAGCTTCACCACGAGACTCAAGAGTGCCTGACTGTTGTAGCAGTTTATCAACCAAAGTCGTTTTACCGTGGTCAACGTGCGCGATGATCGCGATATTTCTTAACTTATCAATCTGTGGAGTAGACATGGATTCTCGATTCACTCATAAAAGTAGCCGTCACTTATCTCAAAAGTTTGGATAATAACCGCTAGCTTGATTTAAAAAACGGTCAATAATATACCAGATTCTAGACAAAAACCCAGAAATATGTGATCTGAACCGGGGCTTTTTTCTTTATTAGCGATTCATATCCGCTTAACTTTGATTCAGTACAGTGTTGAACAGCCCAATTCGTAGGACTCTAAAAAAGTATCACCTGCGAGTGGCGAACCAAATCTCCCGCAAAATAACAAAAGTGGATTGACAACTTAGGCAATTCATTGCTGAATGGTGCTCGCTTATGTCTCATATTGGTGCACAGACAAACAATTGCACCAATAAGGTGCGCCCGGAGATCATTTTGGTGCAAAAACCAAATTAAGCAAAACCGAAAAACAAGTAAATCATTGAAATTAATGGAATAATTTTTTTGGCACGTTTTTGGCTATAGATAAATCAGCATCGATTAATGCACTTATAGACATTAATCAATGCTAGTTTCAACCGAATCGAGCTAATACCGAATTAATAACACTGGAGGTTATCCAAGATGTCAGTAGAAAATGTACTATCCCTGATCCAAGAGAACGAAGTTAAATTTATCGACTTACGTTTTACTGATACAAAAGGTAAAGAGCAGCATATCTCTATTCCTTCTCACCAAGTTGATGCAGACTTCTTCGAAGAAGGCAAAATGTTTGACGGCTCTTCAGTAGCTGGTTGGAAAGGCATTAACGAATCTGACATGGTAATGATGCCAGACGCAGCATCTGCTGTACTGGACCCATTCACAGAAGACGCAACACTAAACATCCGTTGTGACATCCTTGAGCCTGCAACAATGCAAGGCTACGACCGTGACCCACGCTCTATCGCTAAACGTTCTGAAGAGTACCTACGTTCTACAGGTATCGCAGACACAGTTCTAGTTGGTCCAGAGCCAGAATTCTTCCTATTTGACGACGTTAAGTTCTCAAACGACATGTCTGGTTCTTTCTTCAAGATCGATGACGTAGAAGCAGCTTGGAACACAGGTTCTGACTTCGAAGGCGGTAACAAAGGTCACCGTCCTGGCGTTAAAGGCGGTTACTTCCCAGTAGCTCCAGTAGATTCATCTCAAGACATCCGTTCAGCAATGTGTCTAGTAATGGAAGAGATGGGCCTAGTTGTTGAAGCTCACCACCATGAAGTAGCAACTGCGGGTCAAAACGAAATCGCTACTCGCTTCAACACGCTAACAGCGAAAGCTGATGAAACTCAAATCTACAAGTACGTTGTACACAACGTTGCTCACGCATTTGGTAAAACAGCGACATTCATGCCTAAGCCACTAGTTGGTGACAACGGTTCTGGTATGCACGTTCACCAATCTCTAGCAAAAGACGGCGTTAACCTGTTTGCTGGTGATAAGTACGGCGGCCTATCTGAAATGGCTCTTTACTACATCGGTGGTGTAATCAAGCACGCTCGTGCAATCAACGCGTTTGCTAACCCATCAACTAACTCGTACAAGCGTCTTGTACCTGGTTTCGAAGCACCTGTAATGCTTGCTTACTCAGCACGTAACCGTTCTGCTTCTATCCGTATCCCAGTAGTACCAAGCCCTAAAGCACGTCGTATCGAGCTACGTTTTGGTGACCCAGCAGCTAACCCATACCTATGCTACTCAGCAATGCTTATGGCTGGCCTTGACGGCATCAAGAACAAGATTCACCCAGGCGAAGCTATGGATAAAGATCTATACGACCTTCCTGCAGAAGAAGCAGCTGAAATCCCAACAGTTGCAGAATCTCTACAAGAAGCTCTAGCAGCGCTTAGCGAAGACCGTGAGTTCCTAACAGCTGGCGGCGTATTCTCTGACGATTTCATCGATTCTTACATCACTCTGAAATCTGACGACGTACAACGCGTGAACATGGCTACACACCCACTTGAGTTTGAACTGTACTACTCAGTTTAATCTCCTGTAGAGATAAGCCATTTCTTACTGCAACCTTGTAAGAATCGCTGACTAAATATTAGGCTCGCCTCGCAGGCGGGCCTTTTTTATATTCTCCCTCCCCCCGCTTCCTCGTACCATACTAGATACCAATCGTAGTAAATAACTACTCAGCCTAGCTTGTTAAAACACTCGATAACATCGTTAGGTTTTTTGATTGTAGAATAACTACTTATCGAAACTATTTTTGCCGAGCAGGGCTGCCTCGTTCTCAAGCCTTTTTCCTGCGCTATTTCTGAGCATTAACTTACTGTGATTGGCATTTAATAAAAGCCCTCAGAGGCTGTCGCGCTAAATACAATAAAACCAACGCCAAACGTGAAATCACCTAGCGGTGAAAAGAGGCTAAAGATATGAAAAACATACTGTTCCTAATCGGGTTAACAGTCGCGCTCTCGTGCTCTGCTCAAACGGTGTATACCTGGATAGATGAAGATGGCGTGCTCCACTTTAGTGATAACCCTAGCGCTCAAGATGCCGAGGCTCTTCGCCTGCCAGATGTGCAAGCTTCAGCACCCGCCCCTAAATTTGAGGCCTCAACTCCGGTTGACGCTGCTGCTTCCTCTACAACTAAAACGGCAACGCCAGCCAAAACCCAGGCAGAAACCGAAACCACAGAGCGCGAGGTTCCCACTCAATTAACCCTCACCATGCTGACTCCAGTTCATGATCAAACCATTCGCAACAACCGCGGCTTAATCCCGATTCAGATAGAGCTCAACCGAAAACTTGGTATTGGGGAGCAATTACAATTGATGCTTGATGGCCGTCGATATGGCGCCCCACAGACCCAGCCTATTTGGGAATTAAAAGGTATCGATCGAGGTACTCACACCATTGCAATTCAAGCACATAGAAGCGGCAAGCTTATTGCATCTACTAGTCCAGTCACCGTGTATTTACATCGAGCGACGTTCAAGTAGGCCAATGTGTTAAAAGAGGCCAAATAACCTCTACTTTTCACCTAATCGAAGCAGCTTTCAGCGACTCTAATGAATTATCTTTAGCTTCTGGTTGATATGCGCCATACTTGAACTTAGCTACGCACCAATTTGGTGCAGTGAGAAAAACACCAGTTCAAGGACGAAATAGTGAATCGATCAGCCAAAAGCGACAGCATAGATACACACCATCTTTCCAGCGCCATTCTCGACAATATGGTGACTTCGACATTAATGCTCGATGAGCAATTGTATGTCCGATACGCAAATCCGGCGGCTGAGCAGCTCTTTTCACAGAGCGCACGACGCATCGTTGATCATCCACTGAGCCAACTTATCCAACACGCTTCACTTGATTTGGCGCTTCTGACGCAACCGCTACAAAGTGGCCAGAGCATTACCGACAGTGACGTTACCTTCGTTGTTGATAACCGCCCACTGATGCTTGAAGTCACGGTTAGCCCAATATCTTGGCAGCGAGAGACGCTGTTATTGGTTGAGATGCGCAAGATAGACCAGCAAAGACGCCTTAGCCAAGAGCTCAACCAACATGCACAACAACAAGCGGCTAAGTTGCTGGTACGCGGGTTAGCACATGAGATCAAAAATCCACTCGGGGGCTTAAGAGGTGCGGCGCAGTTACTTGGGAAAATGCTTCCTGATCAGTCTCTTAATGAATATACGCAGATCATTATTGAGCAAGCCGACCGCCTAAGAGCTTTAGTCGACCGTCTGCTTGGCCCACAGAAGCCGGGGACTAAATCAGAAGAGAACCTTCACCAGATACTTGAGAAAGTCAGGCAGCTCGTAGAACTCGAATCGGGTTCAACGCTCGCCATCGAAAGGGATTACGACCCGAGCCTACCGGACATCTTGATGGATTCGGCACAGGTTGAACAAGCGATGCTCAATATCGTGAGCAATGCAGCGCAGATTCTAAAGACTCAAGATTCTGGCAAAATCACCATTCGCACCAGAACGGTGCATCAAGCAAATATTCACGGGCAGCGACACAAACTCGCAGCTCGTATTGAGATCAGCGATAACGGTCCGGGCATCCCCGATGATTTAAAAGACACGCTGTTTTACCCAATGGTCAGCGGACGAGAAGGTGGAACAGGGCTGGGGCTATCGATTTCTCAAAACCTGATCGATCAACACAATGGGAAAATTGATGTTGAAAGCTGGCCAGGCAACACCACATTCACGATTTATCTACCGATTTAGGTCATAAGAACCTCGCTATTGGACAGCGAGATGAAAGGCTTAGCTCGGTAACACAAAGATTAAGACATCATAAAAACAACAATGATTATCACAATAGATTTGGCTGCAAAGGAATTGAATTATGAGTAAGGGATACGTTTGGGTCGTCGATGACGACAGCTCTATCCGCTGGGTAGTAGAGAAAACACTTTCATCTGCGGATATTAAGTGTGAAACATTTGCTGATGCTGAGAGCGTGTTGCTTGCGCTTGAGCGCGAGACACCGGACGTATTGGTGTCTGACATTCGCATGCCCGGCATTGACGGGATTGAGCTATTGCATCAGGTTCATCAACGCTCTCCCGACCTGCCCGTGATCATTATGACCGCGCACTCAGACCTTGATGCGGCGGTGAATGCTTATCAAAAAGGCGCCTTTGAATATCTTCCAAAGCCGTTCGATATTGATGAAACACTGACTCTAGTCGAACGAGCGATCGCGCACAGCCAAGAGCAGAAACGCGAACAAGCCAGTGAGGTCGCTGAAGACACCAACGCGCCAGAAATCATCGGTGAAGCACCGGCAATGCAGGAGGTTTTCCGAGCGATTGGCCGTTTGTCTCGCTCATCCATATCCGTGCTGATCAATGGTGAATCGGGTACCGGTAAAGAATTGGTCGCTCACGCTCTGCATCGTCACAGCCCAAGAGCTAAGAAGCCCTTCATTGCCTTGAACATGGCAGCAATCCCCAAAGATCTGATCGAGTCTGAACTGTTTGGCCACGAAAAAGGTGCCTTTACCGGTGCTAACAGCGTTCGCCAAGGACGCTTTGAACAAGCCAACGGCGGCACCCTATTTCTGGATGAGATCGGTGACATGCCACTCGATATCCAAACTCGCTTGTTGCGTGTACTTTCTGATGGTCAGTTCTATCGTGTCGGCGGTCACTCTGCAGTTAAGGTAGACGTTCGTATCGTTGCCGCAACCCACCAAGATCTTGAGCGCTTAGTGCATGAAGGCGACTTCCGTGAAGACCTTTTCCACCGACTCAACGTTATCCGAATCCATATCCCGGCACTTCGCGAACGTAAACAAGACATTGAAAAGCTGACTCATCACTTCCTAGCATCCGCCGCCGAAGAGCTCGGTGTTGAAGTGAAGACACTGCATCCTGAGACCATTTTGAAGCTCAACCAGCTCAATTGGCCTGGTAACGTACGTCAGCTTGAGAATATTTGTCGTTGGTTAACGGTGATGGCTAGCGGCAGCGAGATACTGCCTTCCGATCTACCACCGGAATTGTTGGAAGAAAAAGTCGTGACCACTTCAGGTTCTGGGGATAACTGGCAGCAACTGCTCGCGAATTGGGCGAAATGTGCGCTTGATTCAGGAGAAAAAGAGCTGCTCACTTACGCTCTACCAGAGTTTGAACGTATACTGCTCGAGGCTGCACTCCACCACACTAATGGTCATAAACAGGATGCAGCTAAGGTTTTGGGATGGGGAAGAAACACCCTAACTCGTAAACTCAAAGAACTGTACTAGACCTTATATGATTCTCGATGCAGCTACTTTTTAACCAAAAAAGTGTCGCTTGGTTTGAATAGTGTCGGTACAATTACAGTACACTATTCACCAAAGTTGTAGCTAAAGATGTCTTTGAAAACACAAATTACTTTGAGAACCGCAGTGGTTCTGCCATTCGTGATGATTTTTCTGTTCACTATGGGTGTAATGGTTTTCACTCAAAAGCTAAGCTACAAAGAGATGGTGAGTGATGTTAGTGCACGCCAGCTGACATCACTGACTGACAATGTTCATCAAAGCCTGTCTAATTTTTTAGAAAAGCCATTTCACGCCAACCTCTCGCTCAGCCATAACATCGGCTACCACCATCTTTATCAAGCAGGCAATCTTAGTAAGGTCCAAGACTATATTTTTTATACGTTTTCAGACCATTACACTGCTGTACCTCAACTCGATGCGATCGGCTTTGGTTCTGAAGATGGTAACTACGTCGGTTTCCGCAAAGAAGCCAACAAAGGCTACACCTTGATGGTGCAAGACGAACGCACCAATGATCAGCTGGTCATTTACCGTGGCAGCAAAATTAGTGAAGACATTCGATCGGTGATTTCAGGTTACGATCCTAGAATCCGTCTTTGGTACACACCCATTGCGACACAGAAAAAACCGTTATGGTCACCAATTTATGCCAATGCTGACGAACGTCAAGAAATCACCTTATCTGCTCTAGCGCCTATCTATGATGATAATGAATTCAAAGCCGTCGTAGTCAGCGACATCAAAATCAATACCTTCAATGCGTTTCTCAGAAAGCTCAAAGATAGAACGGATGCCTCTGTTTACATCATCGATAAGCAGCAACGCTTGGTCGCGCACTCAGGCGGAGGCAGTGTCGTTTCATGGGGCACAGGACAAACCAACAAAGGGCAACGCAAACTAGCAACAGAGAGTGCTAATCCAGTCATACGTGAGAGTGCTAGCTACGTAGAGCAATTCCACCTAATCGAGAATTTGGGCGAGCAGCGCTTTAGTTTTAGCCTAGACAACGAACGCTACTTCAACCAAATCACCCCATACGAAGATGAGCACGGGCTCACGTGGTTTATTGGGGTGTCGATCCCTGAAAGCAATCTGCTCGGTGAATTGCCAGAAAATCAAAGAAACAGTTGGTTGCTTGGGCTAGCACTGAGCTGCATTGGGGTCATTGCAGGATTAATTGCCTTTAATCGCGCAACCCAACCCATCACCTCGACAGCGGATGCGGCAAAACGCCTTGCTAAGGGCGATTGGGACGCGAGCATGCCAAAAACAGGGCATATATATGAAACCAGCATGTTGGTCGAGTCATTCAATGAAATGACCAACAACTTAAAGGCTTCGTTTCATGCATTACAGTCTCAACTTACCTATGACTCATTAACCAAGCTATACAGCCGTGAAGGCTTTATTGACGCTGCCAAGAAACACCCCGACAACGAAAAAGGCACACTGTATTTGATTGGTATTGATCGCTTCCGAGACATCAATGACAGCCTAGGTCATTACAATGGCGACCAGCTACTTATCATTGCGGCCGCTCGTTTAAGAGGCACACTGCCATCCGAATACCTACTAGCTCGCACTGGTGGTGATGAGTTTGCCATCTACGCGCCAAACGTAACGCAAAGCGATGATGTTCAGCTGCTGACTAACCGCTTACTTCAAACCTTCGCTTCCCCATTTTCAATGGAATCGGAAAGCGTGGTGATTAAGGTATCGATGGGGATAGTGAATGTCTCTAATCTTCACGACATTACACTCCTGCTACGCAGCAGCAGCATTGCATTGAGCAATGCGAAACAAGACAAAACCAGTGTCTGTATTTATAGCCTTGAAATGGGCAAAGCATCGAGACATCGCACCAAGATGTTAGCGCGGATGAACCGAGCGATTGAGCTTCAACAGTTCGAACCGTTTTATCAGCCTATTATTGATCTGGAATCTGGCTCGACCATAGGAGCAGAAGCTTTAGCTCGCTGGATAACGGATGAAGGGGTGATCTCGCCACTCGAGTTCATTCCTCTCGCGGAAGAGAGCGGGCTCATTGACGATATCGGAAAACAAATTCTGCATAAGTCGTGTCGAGATACAGCCATCGCGATTGAGTCAGGAAAATGGAGCAAGGACTTCTCGATTCACGTCAACCTGTCGGTCGTTCAGCTAAGCGAAAGTGGCTTTGTGGAACAAGTAAAAGGCACGTTGCGAGACACAAATCTGCCAGCAAGCAACCTGACACTAGAGATCACCGAATCACGCATCGTCGACAACGACCCGACCATCATCGATAACATGCTGACTCTAAAAGCACTAGGGATATCAATTGCGATTGATGACTTTGGTACCGGCTATTCGTCACTGGCTTATTTACACAAACTGCCATTTGATTGCTTAAAGATCGATCGCAGCTTTGTCAGCAAACTTGATAAAGAGAACCTAGATAGCTCCATCGTCGCGGCCATCGTTAACATCACTAAGGGCTTCAAAGTAAGCTTGGTGGCAGAGGGCGTTGAAACACAGCAACAGGCTGAACTTCTCAAGCAGCTGCAGTGCCCGCTTGCTCAAGGCTTCTTATACAGTCGCCCAGTTCCGTTTGACCAATGGCCTACCGACCTCATCAACTCCAAGCAAAGTGCCAAGGTCAAACAAAATACCACTGAGAGTCTCACCTAAACCAGGCAGAAATCGAATGAGTCAGATACAAAAATGCCAGCATGATGCTGTAATGCCGATCAGTTAAA
>NZ_JBFRTR010000025.1:0-85293 GCF_041474215.1 Vibrio sp. 10N.222.52.C12 | reverse complement strand
GATTTGATCAACAACGCCCCTCCGATAGAGAAAACTGATAATTTGGCTTTTGCGCTAGCATCAACATCAGTGCTTTCTTTTACTTGGATTGCTATATCAAATTTAATAGTTTGCTTTGGTGGCTTTTCAGGGTGTACATCAAAACCAACATCAATAAACGTTGCATGAGGATTAACAGTGCCACCTAACGAAGAAACCTCTTGAGCAGCATCATTCACGCCTTTTACTATCTGTACTAACGTCTCTTTAATATACTCATCTAACTGCATCATTTAACTCGATTCATCACGCTTATCAAAGTATCATAATACCAATATAGAACTGCAGTTGCATAACATTATTCTTTTGAGATTTATGAGTTTTTGATACTCTAAATTGAAAGCAGAGCAGGGGGATGTGGTCGCTAATAGCTAGGTCAAACTTACCCTGAGATACATCAAAGGCATAGACCCTACTTCGGCAACAGATAGCGGGTGCTTCGTCCGCCAGAACCAGATTTAACTAAGCAGCCATGCTCAATCAAAGCGTTCAAATGACGTGTTGCTGTGGCACTACTCACCTTTGCTACTTTCTGATATTGGCTGGCATTGATACCTTCTGAAAAATCACCATCGAGCATCCTATTCAGCACTTTTACTTGCTCTGCTGTAAGCTTGGTTTGGTCGATGCTGCGCCAATAGTTGGTCTTATATACAGTTTGGTCGACCTCAGCGAAAACCCCTGTAAACGTCTCGTCTAACGTATCTAAGAACCACATCAACCATTCGCTAATATCGAGTCCCCCTTTCTGGGTTCGCTCCAATATCTCGTAGTAATGCTTGCGGTTAGCGAGAATCCCCACCGACATCGCATAGAAGCGTACCGACTGCTGCTCGGCCTGTGCTAACGCCAAGTCGGTCAACAATCGAGTAAGACGGCCATTACCATCATCTAACGGGTGTAAAGTGATAAACCAAAGGTGGGTTATCGCAGCTCTCAGTAACGGATCGAGTGATTCATCGGTAAGTGAATCATTAAACCATTTGATAAATGTATCTAGCTCAGCATCAAGAATGTCTCGGCTAGGCGCTTCAAAATGTACGGTCGGACGGTCAATTCTTCCCGATACCACTTGCATGGGAGTGTCGCCTCTTAGCTGACCTCCGACTACAGGGTTAAACATGGTGTAGCCTTGAGGAAACAGTCTATCGTGCCAATGTAAGATCCTATCAAGCGCTAGTGGCTCTGTTAGGTTCTGCACCGCATCCAACATAATTTCAGCTAGGCCATCGGTTTGTTCTGTCGTTGGAAAAGGTCGATCTTCACTGACACCGAGTTTATTGGCTAAAGAAGACCGGACCGAGAAAGCATTAAGCTTTTCTCCCTCAATCGCACTGGAATGGACTATGTTCGCTAATAAGGTGTCGAGCATGGTTTGGGATTGATCTGCCGACTGTGAGGTAATCTTGCCCAATAGAATGCCCTGATTAAGCCGTACTTCTCTTAACCTCACGCCTATTTTCTGATTATCCCAAACAAAGTTTGGCCAATTATCTTGCTGCCAAATCCACATATTACGCCCCATGATGCGAAAGTATCACTTATTCAACTCATACTATGAGCTGTTTAAGGCAATTATTCAACTCACATTATGAGCCGAATAATGAGTTAATCGCATCACAGAGGTTGCAAGAGTAACTTCTAACCTACAAAACTATTCACTCACCGCGAACACATCGCAGCGTGAGGCGCAGATGAAATCATTCTTGTGCAGGCCTTTGATTGAGTGGCTCCACCAAGTGACGGTGACTTTGCCCCACTCCAATAAGATCGAAGGATGATGGAACTCTTCTTCTGCCAATTCTGACACTTTGTTGCTGAATGCCCACGCTTGTTTGTAGTTCTTAAACTTAAACACTTTCTCAAGCTGCGGGATGCCGTCTCTTTCGATGATCTGCCAGTCTGACAACTCCAACAGTAAAGATTGTTGTTCATCTTCACTTAGGGCAATCGCGTCGATACTGCAGGCTTCGCATTTTTGTTCATTCAACATGTGTTGGTTCCTTGGGTTCAAAAAGTGGTGGTAGTAACCCCGCATCGATGGCGAGATCAGCTTGCTGTAATAGGTTTTCCTGACTGATTTTAAAGAGCTCAGATAGCTCGTCGATCACGTAATATTTCGGCTGCATGATGTCGATACGATAAGGAGTTCTTAACACCGTTTGCAGATCGAACCGCTCTCGAACTGCCAAATCACCACCCAATGCATACATGGTTTCCGCCGGAGACGAGAGAATACCACCGCCATAAATTTTCAGTTTTTGTCCCTCTTTTACTAAACCGAACTCAACCGTAAACCAATACAAACGGGCCAGATAAGCGCGCTGTTTAGATGTTGCGGCTTGGCCTAATTTTCCATAGTGCTCAGTAAAAGCCGCGAAATCGGCATTGGTGAGCATGGCACAGTGGCCGAAAATTTCATGAAAGAAATCAGGTTCTTGTAAGTAATCGAACTCGTCTCGCGTTCTCAGAAATGTCGCAACTGGGAATTTCTTATTGGCGAGCAAATCAAAGAATCGGTCGAAATCGATCAATGCAGGCACAGGCTGAACTTGCCAACCGGTTGTTTCCATTAGCACTTTATTTATCTCTGGCAGCTGGGGAACTCTGTCTAATGGTAGATCCAGCAAGGTCAAACCGTGCAAATAAGCATCGCATGCGCGGTCACTAATGACGTCCAGTTGCCTTTTCACCAAGTCGTGCCAAATGGCATCTTCTTCGAGGCTCCACTCAACCCATCCCTCTTGGCTCACGGGCTTAGAATGATATTGAGTCATTACACACCTCCTTTCGAATGTCTCACTTTAAGCCTATCTCCACTCCTTATAAGCGCCAATTTGCGCGATTTTTCGAAACAAGCGATCGTGTAACATTTTATTTACACAATTCCGCCAGACACTTATTTTGCTGAACTTTTGACTTTGTAAAACCTAAATACCAGACTGAAAACGTTAACTTTTTGTTAAAGGTAAAGGAATGCACGAAAGCAATAAGCCCATTTGGCAGCCAAGCGAGCAGCGTATCGCCGATGCCAACTTAACCCGATTTATCGATAGCCTTGAACAGTCTGGGTTAAACCTAGATAGGGACGTAAAAAGCTACACCGAACTCCATCAATGGTCTGTGGAACATCCGGAATCATTTTGGCAAAACGTATGGCAGTTTTGTGGAGTAGTCGGCTCACAAGACTCTATTAACAAGGCAGAAAGCGAGACCATCAAAGCTCAAGGTGGGAGCCGCTGGCAGCAGCCTAAATCGAACCGTGATGCGGTTTGGTTTCCCAATGCACAAGTAAACTACGCCGAGAACTTGCTGCGTTTGGCACACACCATGCCTGATGAGCTTGCGATTTGGTTTGAGAATGAACGTGGCGAACAACAGAGTTATACATGGGAAACCCTGTGTGAAGCTGTCTCTAGTGTTCAGCAATGGCTTGTCGATAGCGGAGTGAAACAAGGTGATATAGTTGCTGCGTATACTCCCTACCTGCCACAAACCGTGATAGCCATGCTAGCCGCCACCAGCTTGGGCGCGATTTGGACATCGACCTCGCCTGATTTTGGAGTAGAGAGTGTGATTGAGCGATTCGGACAGGTGAAACCTAAGGTGCTGTTCACCTGTGACGGTTACACCTTCAATGGCAAAACGTTCGATATGGCGGGCAAGAACCGTGAAATCATCGAACACTTAAACGAATTAAAACAGGTGTGTGAGATCGGTTATTTGAAACCGAGTAATGACTTAGAGAAGAGCGATTTAGAGAAGAAAAAAGTTGAACATGATGTGTCGATTCTAAGCTGGCACAGCATCATTAATCACTATCAGACAAAACCTCTTCGATTTACTCGTGTCGGCTTCAATGAACCGTTGTTTGTACTCTACTCTTCCGGCACCACAGGCAAACCCAAATGTATAGTGCATTCTGTCGGTGGCACTACCATCAACCACCTAAAAGAGCATCAGCTTCATTGCGATATTAAACCAAGAGATCGCGTGTTCTACTACACCACTTGTGGTTGGATGATGTGGAACTGGCACGTATCTGCGCTCGCCAGCGGTGCTTGTTTGGTTATCTTTGATGGTAGCCCGGTTTACCCGCAACCTAACGTTCTATGGGATTTAGCGCAGCGTGCTGACGTATCGACATTTGGCACCTCAGCCAAGTACATAGAAGCGATTGAGAAAGCCGAACTCTCACCAATCGACAGCCACTCTCTGCCTCAATTAAGAACACTGTGCTCGACGGGTTCTGTGCTTTACCCAGAGCAGTTCGATTACGTTTACAAGCACATCAAGCAAGACCTGCATTTAGCGTCGATTTCTGGCGGCACGGATATTTGTGGCTGCTTTGTTTTGGGTAACCCAATCTCGCCTGTGTATCGCGGTGAGTGCCAACAGGCCGGGCTCGGCGTCGACATCAAGGTGTTCAATTCGTCTGGTCAAAAGGTCGATCACGAACGTGGCGAATTAGTATGCACCAACTCCCTACCCAACTTCCCCGCTGGCTTTTGGAATGACACCGGAGAGCGCTATCACAGCACCTATTGGGATAGGTTCGACAATGTGTGGCATCACGGTGATGAAGTCGCACAGAGCGAACATGGCGGCTACCTGTTCTACGGGCGAGGCGACACCACACTCAACCCCGGTGGCGTGCGAATTGGTACGGCCGAAATCTATCAGCAAGTGAACACCATTGACGGCATCATCGATTCGATAGCAGTCGGTAAAAACATCGACCGCAATGAACAGGTATGGCTGTTTGTTCAGCTGCAGCAAGGTGTGAGTTTAGATGAAAAGTTACTGACAGCCATCAAAAGCAAACTCAAATCCTCTTGTTCGCCAAGACACGTGCCAAGCCAGATATTTGCGATCAGCGATGTGCCAAAAACACGATCTGGCAAACTGGTGGAGTTGGCTGTGAAACAGGTGATCAATGGCAAAAATGTAGAAAACCTCGGGGCTATCGCTAACGCCGAGGTTTTGGAAGAGATAAAGAGTGTTGTTTCGCTTTAGTGTTGAGCCTTAGAAAGTGGCTAACTATCTCCGATTTTCATTTGGCTGTCAGATAACACCTAGAGTAAAGGCAGCCGATTGAAAACCGAATCGAAGCCACTATTAAAGCTCATGAACCCTCTCATCAGTTTGGCTTCGTGCCTTTTCTAAAGCTCTTAATGCGATCTGCTCATCATATTTAAAACAAAAATAGAAAATTAATCATTTTATAGCCAGAGATAATATTCACTAAAGACGAATCATTCATACCAAAAAAGCCTCCACCGCTAGATTGTATCCAAGCTTATGGATATTTAATCGAATTGCAATAACTCCTATTTCCACAGCTCCATTTCTAGTGAAATAATAATTTGATAACTATCACATTTAGGACGATTATTTTCCCATACTATCTCGGTATGTTAATTACTTAAGAGTGATTAAAAACTTAGTCACTGTTATTAATAAGCTTGAATTTAATTAGAAACAAGCGGTTAATCCCTACGTAAAATAAAATCATTATTAAATGATCGGAGACATTATCATGCGCATAGTATTAGCTTTAGGCGGTAACGCTCTTTTAGCAAGAGGCCAAGCATTAACGGCTGAAAACCAACGTGAAAATATAATCAAATCAGCGGCGAGTATTGCCGCGATCGCACGCGAGCATGAGATTGTTATCGTTCATGGTAATGGCCCACAAGTAGGTTTGTTGATGGAACAAAACGCGGCTTATAACGAATATTCGCCTGAGACGACCCCGTATCCAATGGATGTACTCGGCTCTCAAACCTGTGGCATGGTGGGCTATATGTTACAGCAAGAACTAAGAAACATTGACCCTGAATTAGACGTAGCGACGCTAGTCACGCAAACTGAAGTATGCAAAAAAGACCCTGCGTTTGCTAACCCAACTAAATTTGTTGGCCCTGTATATACAGAGCAACGAGCTAAAGAGTTAATGGCTCAAAGCACAATGCAGTTTAAAGCTGATGGCGAGTATTACCGTCGCGTTGTGCCTTCTCCTATGCCAAAAAGCATTGTTGAAATTCAGCAAATTGAAACTCTTCTAGATACAGAAAACCTTGTTATCGCTTGTGGCGGCGGTGGTGTTCCCGTGAGTATTGAGCATGGTAAGAGTACTGGCGTAGAGTGCGTAATTGACAAAGACCTTACGGCTGAATTACTGGCTGAAAAAATCCATGCCGACTTATTTATTATCTTAACCGATGGTTCGATTTTCCGTAACTATGGTAAAGAAGACCAAGCAGAAATGAAGCAAGCAACGCCTGCTGGTTTAGCAGAATTTTCATTCCCTGCTGGTTCTATGGGGCCAAAAATTGATGCCGTTTGTAAGTTCGTTGAAGCTGGATTGGGTAATGCGGCGATTGGTTCATTATTTGATTTAGATAAAATAATTACCAATGAAGCTGGTACTCTGATTACTAAAGGTGAAGGTATTTTTTATTATTAATATTATCGAATGATAATCACCACTAATATAAAACCTTGGGGTAAAGCCTTTTAATTAATAACAAGGCTTTTTATTAAATCCATATTAGTTCTAAACGAGATAAATATTCACACACTAACTGTATTTAATATATTTAATGTTGGAAACCGCTTCTTTCAAGAAGCGGTTTTGGTAGCGTAAGGGAAAAGTATTTGCGTTTACATCAGTGAATCTACATGGACTCATTCGCATCCGCTTGATTCTCTGGCATCGCCTCAATAAAAGCAGGTAACTGATTGCACGCTTCGACAATTGAGTTAATCAGCGGATAAGGCGACATATCAACGCCAAAGCGCAGCGCATTATACACCTGTGGCACCAAGCAAATATCGACAATGCATGGTGAATCGGTGAGGCTATAAACTGAATCAGCGTATGTTTGACGATGCTTAGAAAGCTTCTCTTCTAGTGCACGGAAACCTTGGCTCATCCAGTGATGAAGCCAAGCCATTTTCGCCTCTTGCTCGCACGACAATTCTCGCTCCAAATACTGCAACACGCGTAGGTTATTGAGAGGATGGATTTCCATCGCAATATCCTGAGCCATTGCCAACGCTTGATAACGCAGCGGCACTTGCTCTGGAATGAGCGAGGTGTCTGGGCTGTTCTCACACATATAGTGTTCATCTAGATATTGAAGAATAACCAACGACTGATTGAGTTGAACTTCACCATCCACCAGCACGGGCACTAATTCACTGGCATTGAGTTCGCGATATTGTGGATCATGCTGCTTGCCGCCATTACGCACCAAATGGACCGATTTCGACTCATAGTTGAGTTGCTTTAGGTTCAATCCAATACGCACTCGATAGGCCGCGGATGAGCGCCAGTAACCGTAAAGTATAATGTTATTGTTCAAGATGCTCTCGCTCATACTGAAACCCTATTATGTGGGTTATAACGCTCGATATTGGCTAACTTTTTGGTCAATCGCACCAAAAATGGAATCACCCGCCGTATCAAACATCTCTAGGCGAATCGAGTCGCCAAACGACATGAATTGAGTCGAAGGTTTGCCATCGCGAATCGTCTCAATCATGCGCACCTCGGCAATGCATGAATAGCCCACGCCGCCCTCGGTAATTGAGGTGCCGTGGTCAGTGCCTTGCTTATTCGATACCGTGCCTGAACCGATAATAGCCCCCGCCGACAGTGGACGAGTCTTCGCAGCATGGACTACTAGTTCAGCAAAGTTGAAAGTCATATCGACGCCCGCATTCGGGCAACCAAAAGGCTGGTCGTTGTAGGTCGATATCAGCGGTAAATGCACCTTACTGCCTTTCCACTGTTCACCTAGCTCATCAGGCGTAACGGCAACCGGGGAAAACGCTGAAGAGGGCTTAGACTGGAAGAAACCAAAGCCCTTGGCGAGCTCTGCTGGAATCAAGCCACGCAGCGACACATCGTTCACCAACATCAGCAGACGAATCGAATCGTGCGCTTGCTTAGCACTAGCACCCATTGGCACATCTCCGGTGACAACCGCGACTTCACCCTCGAAATCGATGCCCCACTCGTCGCTGGCAAATTCGATATTGTCACGAGGGCCGATAAACGCATCTGAGCCTCCTTGATACATTAATGGATCAACCCAGAAGCTTTCTGGCATTTCAGCACCACGCGCCTTACGCACCAGTTCAACATGGTTTACATAAGCACTGCCATCAGCCCATTGATATGCGCGTGGCAGAGGTGATTCACAATACTGAGATGCAAACACTTCACTGCCAGTCACATGCCCGTTGTTTAACGAGGTGTATAACTCTTCTAACTGAGAAGCCACGCTGTCCCAGTTATCCAATGCTACCTGCATGGTTGGCGCTAGATGCATCGCATGGAAAATTTCGGTGGCAGCTACACATTGTTTAAGATCTTTACTTACGACCATCAATAGACCGTCGCGAGTGCCATTTTTCTTGGTTGCTAATTTCATCCTTGCCCCTTACTTCTTATCGTCAGCCATGGTTTGAGAACCTGTCTCTTGCAAACCCGTGTCTTGCCAACTGTAGACATATTCTTTGTTCTCAACGTTATCGAGTTCGTCAGAGAACTGCAGCGCGTGGCGAGTATCAATCATCACCGCCACTTCGTCGGTGAATTTCTTCTTATGCGCCTGACCCGTTTTAAAAGCCTTTGGATGAGGCCCGTGCGTAAACCCCGCCGGGTGAAAGGTCACCATGCCCGCTTCAATGTTGTCGCGGCTAAAAAAGTCACCAGCGTGATAGAACAACACTTCGTCGTAATCATCATTGTTGTGGTAGAAAGGCACTTTCAATGCACCGGGGTCGCTCTCAATCGGACGCGGCACAAAGGTACACACCACAAAGCCTGCACCCACAAAGGTGGTGTGCGCAGAAGGGGGCAAGTGGTAGCGATGTGACATCAGCGGTCTGATATCGCGCCAATTCACTTTCACCACCGCTAAGTCGCCATGCCAGCCAATCGCATCCAATGGATTGAACGGATAGGTGATCACGCTGACTTTGTCGTGACGTTTTACCTGAACCTGAGTCTGGTTTTCTGAATACTGAGCGCGAAATTGATCATTGATAGAAGGGATGTCGAGCACAGCAGGATCAAACACCGCGTGATTGCCGACCATGCCTTTCTCTGGCAATGAGTAAGCGGCGTCTGTGTTCTCAATCATCAAGATAAACATCGGCTCGCTTGGCTCCAAGCGCCAGTTGGTTGAGCGCGGGATCATCACGTAATCCCCTTCACTCACTTCTAAATGACCATAGTCGCAATAGAGATTTGCACTGCCTTGGTGAATAAACAACAGCTCATCACCATCGGAATTACGCACCAAGAAATCCATCTTCTCGTCCATGCGCCACACTCGGATTTTGCAGTCAGCGTTGTGCAAAAGATGAGGCACCGCCCAAGGGGTTATCTGGCTGGCTTTTTCCACCAGCGTAAAATCAAAAGCGCGAGGGCGTAAATCACCTTCCCACTCCGACCAACCTGTTGGGGCATGTTGGTGATGGAAGTGAGCGGCAGGGCCGAAGAAACCACTTCGACCCGCCTCTCGCTCATAGATTGCCTCTTCAGGGAAGTCGGCATGCGCTTGTTTAGAACACACCCCCTCCCGATGAGGAAACGAGATCCATTTATGCATCGTCTAATACTCCTCGACGAATCTGGTCCTCTTCAATCGATTCAAACAGCGCCTTGAAGTTACCTTCACCAAAGCCTTCGTTGCCTTTACGCTGAATGATTTCAAAGAACACAGGCCCGATTACCGTCTGTGTGAAAATTTGCAGCAAGATGCCGTCTTTGGTCGGCGCACCATCAATCAGAACGCGTAGGTCACGCAACAGATCGGTATCTTCCCGGTGGCCTTTTACACGATCGTCAACTTTCTCATAGTAGGTATCTGGGGTTGGCATAAAGTCCATGCCGCGATCACGCAGGGTTTTCACCGTTTTGTAGATGTCATCCGTAGCGAGTGCGATGTGTTGGATACCTTCGCCGTTGTATTCACGAATGAACTCTTCAATTTGTGATTTGTCGTCGGAAGACTCATTGATAGGGATACGGATTTTGCCACATGGCGAGGTCATGGCTCTGCTCACAAGGCCTGTCAGCTTGCCTTCAATGTCGAAGTAGCGAATCTCGCGGAAGTTACCGATGCGCTCATAAAACCCAGACCATACATCCATATTGCCTTGTTTCACGTTGTGCGTGAGATGGTCGATTTCATACAAGCCAACATTGGCTTCGGCCATGCGCTGTTCCGCATCGTCATAGAATCGGAAATCGACGTCATAGATGCTCTGCTTGCCATAACGATCCACAAAATAGAGCAGGCTTTCACCGATGCCGTAAATGGCAGGAATACTCAGCTCCATCGGCCCTATTTCTGTTTTGTACTCTTCACCGCCGCCCTTAAACGCTTGTTCCATTGCAGCTGTCGCTTCGTTGACACGAAAAGCCATGCCACAGACCGATGGCCCATGCACTTTAGCGAACGCTTCCGCTTGGCTGTGCGGTTGTTCATTAACGATGAAGTTGATGTCACCTTGTCGATACAGCCAAGCCTCTTTTGAGCGATGCTTGGCGACCTCAGCAAAACCAAGTGACACAAACAGTGCTTTAAGTTGCTCAATTCCCTTGTGGTCAACGGCCGTGTATTCAACAAACTCGAATCCATCCGTGCCAAGCGGGTTGTATGTATCCACCATGAACTTTCTCCTTGTACCTATTGGTTTTGTATTACGTGTTTTTTGTCCTTAATTAAATTTGGCCCACAAGCCGAGATAATGGAATGGGTGGAGGAAAATGGGCAATTTCGATGAAACCCCGTCAATTTGTAAAATATTTGTTACACGCGAATCGCTAAAACAAGAAAGTGAGTGCTATCAAGGGATTGAAGAGTGGTGGTTTGATTTACAGCAGAGGAATAGATGTTATTGAATTGTTACATTTGAGCTTTATGGGCTAAAGCAGAAAGAGATAAGTGTATGTTGAACGTAAAAAGAGCATCACAAAACAGGTGATGCTCTTTTAAAAAGCTTCATATCCCAATGGTATTCTCATAGGGTGAGCCATCAACTCTAACCCATTACTTTAATGATTGATGATTGATGGTTGATGGTCAAATGGAGGTTGTTTCTCTTGTGAGCACGTCATCAATTCAAGCAATCATAGAACGAGATTTTTTCAAACGAAATGAAAGCACGGAAATTAAACTGATAAGCACCAATAACCCGGTACCGGCACCACTACGTTCAACATCTTCAGCGCTATCATCACTTCTTTCAGCAATGTCTTCACTTGTTGCTCCAGATATCGGGATAAGTTTCACAGCCACCACCCTCTCGTCACCTACTCCATCATTACAATATGCAAAGTGCGCGGTTGAATCATAAGCCATAGAAGAGGAGCTACTTTCACTCGCAAAACATTGTATTGCCGTCCCTGAGATAACACCCGCGTCATTAATGTCGGTTGCGTCCAATATTCTAAAGTGGTTGTTGGCATCACTGTCGTCACCACCGTTAGTTAGGTCGTCTAACCACCAAGCTTGATCATTATATCTTGCACGTCTATCAGCATCGGTACCAGTGTCGTTATAAGGGAAAATGAAGCCGCGATGCCTTCTTTCATGTCCGTCTACTTCAGCGTGAGTTTCGGCGTCAACATAGCCAACGATTTCATTGTAGCTGTTGATCTCACTTGCTTTTCCCTCTGCACTGTCAAAGAAAATGTCTTCACCTAAACTTGCGAAGAATGTGGCTGTTGGCGTTGTGTCATTCGCATCAGCGACGAACATACGATTATCAGACACACGATCCGACGGATAATCACCATCTCGTTTTGCATAACCAATAACCATCATGTTTTCATTAATGTCTGTTGCGACAGAATTACTGTGAATGTATGAATCACTAACTTCTACCGTCGCATTAGCGATAAATGTAGTCGTCCAAGCATTTTCCGAAACGCTGAAATTTGACGTACTGCTTGGCCTAAACACAGCAGCCTGCATAAGAAAGTTATCTGAATCATCTAGTTCCGTATTGTAACCAACTAAAACAGGATAAGAGCTATATGTACCTCTAGACGAAATCGTTGCAGCCCTCACACTCGCTTGTGCTGAAGCTTCATCATCGTTGTAAGAGTAATAGGTCGAACTGGTTTCCCAATCGGATACTGCAAAACGGTTTCCATCATCATTGGGACCATTCGCATCGGTTATATTCCAGACAAAAGCTCGATTAGCAAAAGCAAAGTTCTGACACTCTGGATATAAAGCAGGCTCAATATCTTCATCGATACAATTATCTAGATCCTCAGCATCACTGTCGGATGTGTACGGAGAGTCATAATCTTTGTATCCATCACTGTAATAAAAAGTCGCAACGGACGCGCTTCCGACCACATAGCTTTCCCCTCCATAACTGAAAGAGTCAAAAGCCATCGTTCTTCCCATTTGGGATATTATATTCGCTTCGCCGTCAGCATCGCTGATCGTAATGCTGGTATCGGCTTCAGGTTGGAGAACCGTAAATTCAGTGCCTGTATCGTAGTAACCACGCTGCCTATACAACTGAATATATTGGTTGTTATAACTGTAGTAACCACTGCTGGTGTTACCAAGAACAAAACCATTCTCGTCAACTTTAGTGATGACCTTCTCCTCTGTTCCATCAACAAAGGAATAACTATAACTGCTCACATCAGGTGGGTTACTGCCAACATCGGGGATCTCACTTAATGAGTAAGAGTCATAAAAAGCCGTGGAATTCGTCTGATAGCTCAGCCCGTAATACGCATCACGCTCATTTTTCAAGCCTCCAATGCCCGCATCATCATCGCCATACCACAATAAAGAACTCCAAGCTTCACAAGTCGCGTAGCCAAGTTCGCTCGTGCAGTAGCTATAGATATCGTCATAATCCAAATAGTAGAACGTGTTATCGATACCAAAGGGGACCTCCTCTTTAAAGGAAAAACCTGGTTCTGCATTTTGAGCTTCCCCTGCGAATGCGTAGTCGGTGTCACCACAACTGGTACTAAAGCAATCCGTTGTACCAAGCTCTGGTTCAACTGCGACCCCATACACCGATTCCGTTTCTACTGGTGATTCCTCCAAAACCACCCTATAAAGCGCAGCGTTACTATAAGAAGCAACCAACAACGTAGAAGAGACAACGACTGATTTTTTTACCATTGCCTTCATTCTACGGCTCCTAAAAAATAATCCATTTCAATACCAACGATAGCTTTCTGCCTTTATTGCTAAAGGCATTAAATTCATGAGTTCAATAGTGGACTAGGATAAAAATAGAAAATGTGGAAACTATGTAGAAACAATGGAGGTTTAAACAACCTGACTTGATGGGCTGATGAACTGATGAACTGATGCCCTATTAAAGTTAAACGCTAACTTTCATCTCCTAGATTTATCCATTTTCTCTGCTAATTTGATCGCTAACCTATTTGCGTCAAAGAAATACACTTATATTTGGTTACGAATAGGAATTAAATTATGAAAAAAATCACGACAGCATTACTTTTACTGACATCGACATTCGCGCTTCAAGCGTGTGCTGAAAGCCGTGAAGGTCCAAGAGAAATGCCAAGTTTTGAAGAAATGGATGCAAACGGTGATGGCGAGTTACAATTAGAAGAGCTCAGAGGTCCACTCGCCGATGACTTTGATAAACTAGACGCAGATGGAAGCGGTGGTCTATCGGAAGAGGAAGTTCCGCCACCACCACCAAGACGTCAATAATGGTTAGAGGGTTATCCAAAAATAGTGATAATTCAATGCGAGCTGATGGGGTATAGCACCCTGTCAGCTCGCTATTCATTTCTAACAAAAGAGTGCTTATACATGGCCTAAGATGAATAAAGAAATCAATGTCCATATTTCCCACACGATCGAGGGCTAATATTGGTTTATCTCATTTTATTGTCTTAACTCACTCTATCGTCTTAATTCACTTTAATTTCTGGAGAGAACGTGCGCATATCAATTTTCACCAAACTGTTTGTTTCAATACTAATGGTGTGCGTGACCATGCTCTTTGTACTGACCTATTTTATTAACTCCAGTTTTCAAAGAGGGCTCCAAGATTTCACAAATAATAATGAGATTGCCCTAGCTCAAGAACTCGCCAATAACTTAAAGCAATATTACTCACCTTCCGAAAAGTGGAGGCGGCTAGAGCGTGAACCACATTTAATCGCCAGTAGCATTAGCGGCCCCTCACGACCACATCCTCGTGACAGACACCCATCGCCACCACCATTAAGAGAGCCGGAAGCGCCAGGCCTTCAACCTATTTGGCAACGACTCAACATTTTAGATCAAGACGGGCGAGCCATAATTGGACCGCCTGAAAACCTACATCACCTTGAAGATGGTCAGCATCAAGCACTAGTCGAAATAACACTGGATGATCAAGTTATTGGGTATATCTCCATCGTCCAGATGGATGAAATATCAGGGCCTTTAGCAGAAAGCTTTTTCAAACAACAAACGACGCATGTAAGCACTATCGCATCGATTACCGTGTTGCTTTCATTCCTTATCTCTTTGTTTCTTGTTAGGCGATTTTTGAAACCATTGCGTGCTTTGTCGAAAGGTGCCAAATCTATCGAAAATGGCGATCTCGATTTCTACATTAAAAAAAGCGGCAATGATGAATTGTCCGATCTCATCGGAATATTCAACGGTGTTGTCGAGACACTAAGAAAACAGAAAACACTTAGAGAACAGTGGTTATCAGATATTTCACATGAACTTAGAACGCCTATCACCGTGCTTAGAAGTGAACTAGAAGCGCTACAAGACGGTATCCGATCTCCTGAACCAAAATACATCGACTCGTTACATCAACAAATCATCACACTAGGTCAACTCGTTGAGGATCTTCACCAACTCTCCCTGTATGACATCGGATTTAACCTCAATGTTAAAAACAACGTTGATATACATAAACTGATTGATTCTGTGATCGTTCAAAACTCGATCCGTTTAGAACAAAAAAACATCACATTAACAAAGCACTATGACCATTCGGCGCCACTGTTTACCTCGTGTGATGAGAGATTACTGACACAACTGTTTGTGAATCTGTTAGAAAATAGCGCGCGATACACTGGCGATAATGGGTATGTATCGATAGATGTTACCGACATTAGTGATAGTATTATTATCAACGTTGAAGACAGTGATCCAGGTGTACCTGATGCATCACTTCCACGTTTATTTGAGAGGCTTTACCGCGTTGATAAATCGCGTAGTCGCTCAAGTGGCGGTTCTGGACTTGGATTATCTATCTGTAAAAATATCGTTGAAGCGCACCAAGGACACATTACTGCCGACCACTCAGAATTGGGTGGACTACGAATCATCATAGCGTTACCAAAGGAAATAAAATCGTGATTTTAGTCGTCGAAGATGAGCCTGCATTAGCAAGTGTACTGTGTGAGTACTTAGAGCACTCTGGCCTTGAAAGTCATCATATTATCGATGGTAACCTTGTCATTGACTGGGTAAAGCAAGCATCGCCTAAACTCATTATTCTCGACCTCATGCTACCCAATAGAGACGGGTTGGATATTTATCGAGAGCTGAGAACGTTCAGTGACATCCCAGTGGTTATGGCGACAGCCAAGGTCGAAGAGATCGATCGACTCGTTGGGCTTGAATTGGGTGCAGATGATTATATATGTAAGCCGTACAGCCCGAGAGAAGTAGTCGTGAGGGTGAAAAATATTTTGCGCCGTTCCAACAAGCCCCAAGCCACGTCAACAACGAACGCCATTGATATTGATGAATTGAGTATGACCGCCGTCCTATGTGGTATTAAGCTAAGTTTAACGCCAGCTGAGTTTCGGCTTTTGCACCTTCTTTATCAAAATGTTGGCCGCATTTATAGTCGCGATCAATTGATTGATAAAATCTACGACGATAGAAGAGTGGTCAGTGATCGCACTATCGATAGCCATATTAAAAACTTACGCAAAAAAATGGTCTCGATAAATGAAAAATGTGACTACATTAAATCCATTTACGGGATAGGTTACAAACTAGAAATAGAATAATACGAATCAAAAAGCCGCTGTAGTCAGCGGCTTGATGAGTTCTAGAACGAACCTAAATCGAATATAAGGTTCGCGTTAATCCCAGTTGAGAATCGACCAATTCGGTTGATCAGCCAGTGCTTTCAAACGCGGGCATGGGTTTACTAGGTAAGCAAAATCAGCGTGTTCACACAAAGGTAAGTCGTTGATTGAATCCGTATAAAAGTGAATGTCTGAGTAGTTAGTTTCTTGATTGTCTAACCACTCTTTTAAACGGGTGACTTTACCTTCACGGTAGCTTGGTACGCCTGATATTTGAGAAGTAAAACGGCCTTGGTTTTCAATCAAATCAATACCGAGTGCATTCTCGATACCAATCTTGCGGCCGACCGCTTCTACTAGGAAAGTGACGCTGGCTGAGATGATCAACATGTCGATGTCATCATTCTCTAGCTGCTCAATCAAAGGTTTCGACTGTTTGAACTGCTTAGGCAAAATATGCTGTTCAACACACTCTTCCACCAATGCGGTGACTTGCTCTGTTGGCATATCGGCCAAAGGCTGCATGGAAAACGTGAGGTAATCTTCCATGTTCAGTTTGCCTTCCGAATACAAGCCCATTAAGCGCTTATCTTCTTCAATAAAGTTGGGCGCTGTGGCAATGCCCTTTTCAACCAAGAACTCATTCCAGAGCATCGCTGCATCGGCATTGATCAGCGTTTCATCCATATCAAATACATACAAAGGTTTGAACATCTTAGGCTCTCACAGGTTGAATTTCGTTAAGGTTAAACAGGAGTTCAAGTTGGCTGCCGTTTGCCAACAGTCGTTCAGAAGAACGGTTAAGCAAATCGACGGTTAATTCACACTCATCAACGTCCACTTGGTAGCGAATCACGTTACCCAAGAGCTGGTGGTTGCGAATGGTACCGGTTTTTGGCGCAGAGATATGTTCGCCATATTGTCGACCTTGCTCTTTCACGTAGATAGATTCCGGTCGAATCGCCACTTTCCACTCGGTTTCAATATTGAAAAGTTGCTTGGCTTTGTTCGCTTGCACCAGATTGTAGTGCCCCATGAACCCAGCAACAAACTCATTAGCAGGTTGAGTGTAGATCTCTTCGGGTGTGCCGGCTTGTACGATCTCACCTTTATTCATCAAGAAGATGCGGTCAGACATGATCATCGCTTCTTCTTGATCGTGAGTCACGAAGATCGTGGTCAGGTTCATCTCTTTTTGAATATCTCGAATCTGTTGGCGAAGGTGTTTACGGATCTTCGCATCCAACGCCGAAAGTGGCTCATCGAGCAATAGAATACGCGGCTTGACCACCAAGGCTCTTGCCAAGGCAACACGCTGACGCTGACCTCCCGAAAGCTGATGCGGGTAGAATTTCTCTTTACCCGTTAAGTCCACCAGTCCAATCACTTTCGCCACTTCACGTTTAATCTCGTCAGCAGCAAGCTTTTTCATCTTGAGGCCAAACGCAATATTGCCTTCAACCGTCATGTTCGGGAACAGCGCATAAGATTGAAACACCATGCCGATGCCACGTTGTTGCGGCACTTGGTGAGTAATCTCTTCACCGTTGACCCAGATCTCGCCACCATCAACAGGATTCAGGCCAGCCAAGCTGCGCAGTAGAGTCGATTTACCACAGCCACTTGGGCCAAGCAGAGTAATGAATTCGCCCTTCTCGATGGAAAATTCAATATCTTCAAACACCGTGTTGTCACCAAAGCTCTTGGTGAGGTTTTTTGCATTTACATAGCTCATTATTTTGTTCCCTGGCTGAAACGACTTGCCAACCAAGTCAGTAAGAAAATAAACAGGAAGTACGTCATCACAAGGGCTGACGTGAAGTGGCCGCTGGTTTGACGCATGTTGTATAGGTAGATTTGCAGTGTCTCGTAACGTGTACCCACCAAGATATTGGCAAACACGAACTCGCCCAATAGGAACGAGAACGACAAGAACAGCGACGCCATTAAGCCTTTCTTAAGGTTTGGCAGAATAATCAACAAGAACGCCTTGGTGGTGCTTGCACCGAGCAGGTGTGCCGCGTCCATCAAATCGTGCAGGTTAATCGCTTCAAAGCTGTTGGCAATCGCGCGATACATGAATGGCAACGCGATGGTGAAGTAAGTACCAATCAAGATCCACGGTGTGCCTATCAAGGAAATTTCACTATCGGCATATAGCTGAAGCAAGCCAACCGACGACACCACGGGTGGCACAGCGAATGGCAATAAGATCAGGATATTCATCACCTTGTCGAGTTTCGGGAAATAGTAAAACACCACGAAAATCGCAGGCAAGACCAACACCACACTCAATGACAGTGCTGCCACACAGATAAACAGTGAACGACCAAAAGCTTGTAAGAAGCGAGGATCGGTCAGCAGGTTGATATACCAATCTAACGTGAAGCCATCCGGCAGGATCGTCGCGCCCCATCGAGAAGAGATCGAGTAGATAAAGGTCGCTAAGATCGGGATCACCATGATGCCGACAATCGAATAGACAACCGTTTTATGAAAGCGAGTATTTACGGTATTCATTACTTTCTCTTCCCTGCGTAGCTTTTGCTGATCAGCCATTGGTTAATCACGGTGATGAAGGCCAGCATCGCCATCAGAATCACAGAAATTGCGGCGGCTAGGTTTGGTTCTAAGAACAAGTCGCCCGATACCAAGCTCGCGATTCGAATCGTAATCACGTTGTAGTTGCCCGAGGTCAAGGCATACACGCTCGCATAGGCGCCAATCGCATTGGCAATCAAGATGATGAAGGTGCCGAACAAAGCCGGAGATAACACAGGCAGCGCTATTTTGGTCCAGTATTGCCAAGTTTTCGCGCCAAGCAATGCAGAAGCGGCTTGCCAGTCGTCACTCAGAGCATCAAACGCTGGATAGAGCAACAACACCGCCAATGGGATCTGGAAGTAGATGTAAATCGCCAGCAAGCCCCACTTGCCGTAAAGGTCGAAATCACCCAGCAATCCATACTGCTTGAGCAACAAGGTAATCGCACCGTTGGTCCCAAGGATGATGATGAAAGCGAAAGACAACGGAACGCCAGAAAAATTACTGCTCATGTTGGTGAAAGCAATCACCGCATCGCGGATTTTAGAATCAACACGGCGCAATGAAGAGACCAACAGAGTCGCGATTGCCAAGCCAACAATGCTCGACCAAATCGACAACCATAAACTGTTGCCAAAAGCCTGCATCATGAAAGCAGAATCGAATATTTCAGAATAGTTTTCGAGAGAGAGCTCATCGTCATCATAGAAGAAGCTGTTGATCAGCACCCAAACCATAGGTGCTAGTTGGAACAGATAGAAAAACAGGGCGAAAGGCGCAAGCCACAAAGCGGGCTTGAAGCGTTTGAACCAAGATTTGGTTTGAGGTTTAAGCGCAGAGCCATCGCTCTGCGTGATTACAGAACTGCTCATAGGGCCAACAATTCCTGAGTGTAAGATTTATCGTGTTCAAGGTTGAGTAACTGACACACGCTGCCGCAGATATCGGTCTGTTTCACTGAACATGCTTGGTGTGTGAACTTATCGCCAATCACAAAGAATGGTACTTCACGCTCTTCAGGCAGAATGCCACCGTGAGACAAGTCATTGTTCATGCCATGGTCACTGGTAATAATCACCTGATAGCCATCATTTACCCATTTCTCAAGGTAGTTCGACAGGTAAATATCCACGCCACGTGCACTATTGCGGTACTGGCGAGAATCCAACCCATGCTTGTGTCCAATATCGTCAATGTTCATTGGGTGAATCAATAAGAAATCAGGCTGATGAGTCACGCGCAGGTGCTCGGCATCCAAGAACAAGGCTTCATCTGGGTAGTGATCCCAGTGGTAGAAACAGCCATGTTGAATGTTCATGGTCTCATCGTTGGTAAAACGGTCACGCACAGCATCAAATGGCGCTCGGTTATACAACTCGCTCACCCAATGATAGGCCGCTGCAGCCGTCACTTTGCCCTGCGATTTCGCCAAGCTAAAGATCGACTCGTGATTCGACAAACGCACGATTTGATTGTTGACGATGCCACTCTCGACAGGGCGAACCCCAGTTAAGATGCATTCATACAGTGGGCGTGACATTGACGGCAATTCACATTGCACAGGGTAAAGCGTGGCGCGCAGCTTGTTTTTTTGCGTGCTTATGATTTGCGAAGTGCCCTGTTGGCTCAGAGGAACGCTGTGGTTACTGTTTTTCGAGTCACTAAGTTCTAGAAGACCGTTCAGGTAACCCATGCAATCACGGGCTACCTGATAATTCAGTCCATCTAGAACAACAAGGATAACCTTATTGCTCATGGTCTATTCTCTATTGCTTGTTTCTATAAGCCACCTACTACAGGCAGCGTGTTAAGCGGGGGTTATTGCTGGTGAATCAATACGCTTTCTTGCCATTGACGTGGCAGGCGACGTGCTGATTTTTCCCATGCTGAGAAGTCAGTCACTGGGTGAACATTGCTGTATTCATCGTTCGAGATCAGCTTGTCTTGAACTGATTGAGGTAGCGTAATGTTGCTACGGATTGGACGTGCGTAACCTTCTGCTAGGTTGATTTGGCCTTGGTCGCTGAAGATGTATTCACGAGCCAACTTCGCCGCGTTCGGGTTTTGTGCGTATTTATTAATGATGGTGGTGTAACCAGAAATCACTGAGCCATCTTGTGGAATGCTGACGGTAAAGCGCTCACGGTCGATCTTGTCGCGGTAGTTCAGTGCGTTGAAGTCCCACATGATTGCCACTTCCACTTCGCCTTTTTCAAGATTCGCGATGCTTGGATCTGTGTAAGACAGACGGCCTTGCTTCGCTAATTCACCAAAGAATTTAATCGCTGGTTTTAGGTTCGACTCGTCACCGCCATTAGCAAATGCTGCCGCTAGAATCGCGTTGTTTGCTTGCGCGGCTACACCTACGTCACCGACTGTTACTTTGTAGTCGCCTTCTAGTAGGTCACTCCAAGTTTTCGGCGCATCTTCAACAAGGTTGTTGTTGGAAATGAAAGAGATGGTGCCAGTGTAAGCCAGAGCCCAATGACCATCTTTGTCTTTTGCCCAGTCTGGAATGTCATTCCAAGTGGTTGGTTTGTATGGCTGAGTGACGTTTTTCTTCACGGCCACACGTGCGAATGCGAACCCCACATCACCAATATCAGCGGTTGCGTTTTTCTTCTCTGCTTCAAATTTCGAGATCTCCTGAGCCGAGCTCATATCGGTATCCTGATGCTTCAAACCGTAGTTTGCTTTCAGGTCAGTCCATGTGCCTTTCCAGTTTGCCCAACTGTCTGGCATACCCACACTGTAAACAGCACCCTCTTTTTGAGCGGCTTCAATCAGTGACTTAAGATCAGCATCCTTCGCCATCGCTGGCATTGAAAGTGTTGCCGTTATTAGCGTTGCGCCGATTAATTTTGCAGGTGAACCGATTAATTTAGCTGGCGATACAGTTGAACGGCTAAGCAAAGTTTTCATTGTCTCTATCCTTCTGGACTAGGTCAGTAAGTTCGTTTTGTATGCTATAGCCGGAATGTGACGGTTTGCCGTAAGTTATTTGACAGTTCGAGTGCATTTACGTGGCAGTTATATTTCACTCATATGACAATAAGCCATTGTTTACTGTCACATTCCTGTTAACTCCATGGTTTACCTTATTAAGCACACGAACTTATGGACTAGATCAGTAATGAGAACATTGGGCACCGGGCAATCAGGGACACAGTTAGGAAGAATTAAGGCGAGTATTCGAGAGCAGCTTCAATCAGGTATCTTCATTGAAGGGCAAAAACTGCCATCAGAAAGAAACCTTAGCGAACTGTTTTCCACCACACGAATCACGCTCAAAGATGCGTTGGTGTCTCTGGAAACCGAAGGTTTGATATACAGAGAAGAGCGCCGTGGCTGGTATGTGTCACCCGAACGTGTTCGCTATAACCCATTGTCACGTTCTCACTTTCATCAAATGATTCGCGAACAACATCGTATTGCAGCAACCAAGTTGCTCAGCACCCGCACAGAGATGGCGACAGGCGATTACGCCAAAGCATTAGAAATAGAACAGATAACCCCGATACACGTGATTGAGCGATTACGCTTTATTGATGGCAGAGCGGTGCTGTTTGTTGAAAACGTCTTAAAAGCGCCGTTGTTTGAGAAGGTGTTGTCAGAAAACCTCACCATGTCGCTGACAGGCATCTACCGAGAAAAATACGGCTACGAGACCAAACGATCGCGCTTTGATGTGATACCCACCTCTGCCCCTGCGCATGTCGCCAAGGCATTAAATTTGGCTGAGGGTCAACCGGTGCTGAAGATCTGCCGTGTGAACTACAAGCAAGATGGCGAGTTGATGGACTGCGAACTGGAATACTGGCGACCAGACTCAGTAGTGATCCACATTGATAGCATTGGCTAGTACCACATCCTCTTAATGCGGTAGCAACACAAATACAAAAACTCCGACTGATTCAGTCGGAGTTTTTTAACAATCAAACATTAAGGTGCGCGAATCATCTAGCTCATGAATCAAGCTTGAGGAACTTCCTTACCCTTGTTGAATCTGGGTTAGTGAAGAACTTCTCAGGGTTGGATTTCTCAATCAAGATGCCCTTCTCAAGGAATACCACCTGATCCGACACCTGACGCGCGAATTCCATCTCATGAGTCACCACCACCATGGTGTAACCCTCTTGCGATAGCTTCTTCATTACCAGTAACACCTCTTCGACCAATTCAGGGTCGAGCGCGGAGGTTGGCTCATCAAACAGCAATACATCCGGTTCCATCGCGAGAGCTCTGGCAATCGCGACACGTTGCTTTTGCCCACCCGATAACATGCTTGGGTAACTCTCTAGTTTGTGTGACATCCCAACCTTGTCGAGTTGCTTACGAGCCATCTCCTCGGCGTCTGATTTCGCTATCTTCTTAACATGAACCAGCGCTTCCATGACGTTTTGCAACACGGTGAGATGCGGCCATAAGTTGAAGCTTTGGAAAACCATTCCAAGACGCTCTCGAAGTTTCGCCAACTCTTTGTATTTGAGTGGCTTACCCGTTTCAGAGTTGATACCAATACGCTCATCACCCATAAAAATCGTGCCGCGCTCTGGCTGCTCTAACCAGTTCATGCAACGCAGTAGCGTCGATTTCCCCGAACCTGACGAGCCGAGAATACTCACCACATCGCCTTTGTTGATGTTGAGGTTGATGTCTCGCAGTACTTCGATGCCATCAAACTGTTTCGACAGGTTTTCAACCTTGATGATCGTCTCTCGTTCTTCCAATAGTGGCTCGCACTCAATCACTTCCAAATTCACGCCCAAAGAAGGGTTAATCGGTGCTTCCGTTTCAATAATCTCTGATTGTTTAAGCATGGCTAAGTCCTCTAAGTTCAACTTTGGTTTGGATTCGTTTGGTGATGCTTTCAAGTGCAATACTCACAACCCAGTAGAGCGCGATAGCAATGATGAACGCATTCAATGGGATGAAGTAGGTCGATTGAATGCTGTTGGCGGCCGCGGTAATTTCTGCGACGGTGATGATGCTAAGAAACGCAGTGTCTTTTAAGCAGATGATGAGTTGGTTAGTGATCAGAGGAACCGACTTACACAACACGTTGGGTGTGATGACTCGTGTGAAGGTTTTGAGTTTAGAAAAGCCATAAGCGTGCGCCGCTTCGATGTAACCAGGCTCTAACCCCTTACGAACACCTCGGAAAATCTCACAGAAATACGTACCATGATAGAGGCTGAGTGCGATGATTCCCGCAGTCACTGCATCTAGTCGAATGCCAACCTGAGGCAAACCGTAATAGAGCAGATAGGCTAAAATCAGAAACGGTAAGGTGCGCATCATGCCTATCAAACTGTTGATGGTGTACTTAACACCGAGTCTCGAGTTTTCGAGACAGTACAACAAACCAATGCCTATGACGAAACTCAAGATTGAAGACGAAACAAAAAGATAAAACGTGGTCACAAAACCAGAAGCAAACAGCTCTTTTTGTTGCCAGATAATATTCCATTCTTCCATATTTACTCCTTAAATTTACCCACTCAATGACGCTTCACAAGCAGGTAAATGGTGTAGCTGACCAAGTAGTGATGACGGCCAAACTGTTGCTGCTACTGTAAACAGATGTATGCACTTATTGCTGCAGATAAGTGGCTCGGTTTTCAGCCACAGCTTGCAACTTCACCAACACGCCAATAATCAACATGTAAATGGCACCGGCACATAGAATCGGCCCAAGTGGTTCATAGGTAACCGCAGAGATTCGATTGGTGACACGAGTTAGGTCGACGATGCCGATCACCGCAATCGCTGGGCTGCCTTTGATTAAGAACGACATCTCATTGACTAGCGCTGGTAGGCTCATGATCACCATTTGCGGGAACATGATGCGGCGAAAATAAGTGATACGTCTCATACCAATGGCTTCTGCCGCTTCCATTTGTCCTTTTGAAAAGTTAAGAAAGGCATTGCGCCAAATCTCTGCATTGAATGCCGATGTATTGAGTGTGAGAGCTAAAATAGCAGAAACGTGTTTATCTAAATTGATGCCAAATGACGGAAAAGAAAGGAAAATAAACAGAGCCAGTGTCACCAAAGGCGTTGCTCGTGCCCAGCTGACATAGATACCCAACATTTGATCCACAAACGGGATTTTCATCATTCTAACTAAGGCAATCATTAGGCCGATGACGACACCTAATACAATCGATACTGCCGATATCCATGCCGTTGCCCACGCGCCCTGTAGTAACTGTTCCCAAGCGTAATAATCCATAAACGACCTCTTTGATCAGCGACTTCTTTCGATAGATTGTGCGCCAAAGACTCATGGGTTAAACCGCTTTGAACCCATTGGCATGGACACAAACAGCCGCTAACTGTTTGTGTCGGCGCATGCTTATTCATCTATTGAACGGCTGTTAGCTTGTGATACTGCTCAACCGAAGTGATGGCTTCTGAAGGGAGTTGGTCGAACGATTCACCGAACCACTTCTTCTGCAACTCTGCCATTTTTCCTGTTTGCTCAAGGTGTAGGAAGAATTCCGTTAGGTAAGCCAAAAGCTCAGGATTATCTTTAGGAACTGGCCAGCTAACGAAACCTGGGCCAGAGACTGCTTCGCCTTTTTTGAATACCTTTGACTTCGACTTCACTACCTCGTTAACTGAAACCACACTGTTGATCACATAGTCTATTCGGCCGATTGCCAAGTCGGAATACGCTTCTGGGTAGGATTGATACTGCACCACTTTACCCAAAGATTTGCCTTGTGCTTCGAGCATCACTTCGAGCTCTGGAAGCCTTTCTAGCAAAGCACTGCCCGCTTGTAAGCCCACTGTTTTTCCATCTAAATCGGCTACCGTATTAATATCTTCCGCGTCAGCTCTGGTTAAGAAGTAATGCTGCGCTGAAGCGATAGGTGGAGTGAAATCAAAGGCCTTCAAGCGAGCATCGGTAATGATCGCGCCAGTTAACGCCACATCATATTGACCCGCAGATACCGAAGCGAGTAGTCCTGTCCAAGGTAAGATCTCTTGTTCGATATCGAACTTCGAATATTCACGTAACTCATCAAGCAAATCTTTGTTAATCCCCGCAGGCTTACCGCGGTCGATATAGTTGAATGGAGAGTAGTTGTCTTCTGTCGCCACTTTCATGAAGCCTTGCTTTTCGATGGCTGCAAGCTCCGATGCTTGTGCGACTCCAAAACAACCCAGTACAACTGTCGCTGCCGCTGTTGAAACCCATGCCTTCATCGTCATTCCCTGTTTCATACGCTTTCCTTATCGAGATTATTTGCCTGCCTTTACTTTATGAACGGAATGCATCGGAGACGTAGAGCCAATTTAATTTTCAGGTTGGGACAGAACGATTTTCTAGTTTGGGACAACGTAATTTTCGGGGTTGAGAGAGAGCAAAACACACTCTTAAAACATCAATATGAACTCTGGCGCATTTCTTGCTCTTTTATACAAATTGGACTGAGGTTCACTGAGAATAAGGACTGTATCTCATGGCGATAAATCACAATTGTTTCATCGAGTTTGATTCCAAAAGAAGCCTGCAAGAACAAGTACGTAGCTATTTGGTGACGGCGATATTGAATGGTATTTTTCCGGCTGAACAAGCGCTTCCGTCTTGTCGTAAGCTGTCTAGCCAATTGGGTGTTTCACGCAATACTGTCTCGTTGGTGTACGACAGTTTGCTCGACGATGGCTACCTCATCAGTAAGCCTCGCAGTGGTTATTACCTTTCAGAAAAGTATGAAAACCCGAGTGATACTATCGACGCGAGTTTGGATCATTTTGAATCAGCCGACAGCGACAATGCACCGGATTGGAGCAAACGCGTTAAGCTGCAATTGGGCCAATACCCACGCATCGTCAAACCCTCGCATTGGAGTTGTTACCAATACCCATTTATTTTTGGCCAACCCTCTATCAATGACTTCCCATTAGCTCAATGGCGAGAAGCGACAAGAAAGGTCACCTCAGACCCACATGATCACCGCTGGCTTTGCGACAAGGTCGATAAAGACGTCGACATGCTGGTCGAACAGATACGCACAAGGGTGCTCCCACAGCGCGGTATTCATGCCCAAAGTGATGAGATCCTCATAACCTTAGGTTCGCAGAATGCGCTGTATTTGATTTCGACTTTGCTCATGAACCATCAGAGTCGAGTCGGAGTCGAGAACCCCGGCTACAAAGAAGCGAATCACATCTTCAATCTCTCTGGCGCGCAGTTACACCCGCATCAAGTGGATGAACAAGGATTGAGATTCAATGAGCACTCTTCACTGTGTGATCACTTCTATGTCACGCCTAGCCATCAAGCTCCAACCGGCGTCACCATGAGTGATGAGCGTCGAACTCAGTTACTTGAAATGGCCAAAGCCAATGACGCGGTAATTATCGAAGATGACTATGACGCCGAGTGCAACGTGGAGTGGAATCCTAAACCCGCGCTAAAAGCCAATGACAAGGAAGGGAGAGTCATCTACGTCAGCAGCTTCTCTAAGCTACTGGCACCCGGCTTGAGGTTAGGCTACATCGTGGCACCTGAAGAGTTAATCTACGACCTTAGAATACTGCGTCGCTTGATGTACCGACATGCGCCAAGCCGTGTTCAGATGGAAGTAGCGCACTTTATTGAACAAGGCTACTACGACAGCTTTGTGAGGCGCTTTAGAGAAAACACTCGCCAGCGCTGGAAGCTGATCAACGATGCTGTCTTGAAGTACTTACCTGACTGCAAGCGACTGGCTCAAAGCGAGCAGGCCAACTCTCTGTGGCTACAAACGCCCAGCCACATCAATAGCCAGCGTTTAGCTTCACGAGCCGCCCAAAAGGGCATATTGATTGAGACAGGCTATTCACACTTTATGACGAATACCGAAACGGAATCGGGCTGTGAAGCATTGTCAGAATATGACCCCAATTCCTATTTTCGATTGGGCTTTCACGCCATCGACAAAGATCTGATCGCACCCGGTATCAAAGAGCTGTCAGAGGTGATGAAGATCTAGCATCACTTAAGAGCAGTTTGACCAGACTGATTTAGTGAAAGAACGTAAAAAGAGCATCAATCGATGCTCTTTTATCGTTTCTGAAGGTTAGGTTTGGCACGTTGAAAAGAACGGGGAATTCTTTGTCAAAGTGCCTTGGTTGCTGTGCTGGCTATCTTATTGGAGACTTAAGAAGCGAGTTCAAACAACACTTCATCAATGATCTTAACGCCTTTCTTTATATCGCTTGGCTGAATAACCAAAGGTGGCGCAACGTGAATGCGGTTATTCACAATGAAGGTCAACAGGCCTCGCTTGGTCAATTGCGCTTTCAATTGCCCCATTTTTTCATTGCTCAAAGGTGTTTTACTTTCACGATCTTCCACCAGCTCTACAGCCCAGAACATCCCTTTGCCGCGCACATCACCAATCATAGGGTGCAACTCTTGAAGGCTCAGTAGAAGCGGCCCTAAAACGCTGTTACCGACGTTATCAGCGTGTGTGACAATGCCCTCTTGCTCCATCACATCGAGCGTTGCAACGATAGAAGCCATCGCCAAAGGGTGACCTGAGTACGTTAAGCCGCCCATAAAGAAGTTTGACTTAAAGTACTCAACGATCGGTTCGCTGACCACCACGCCACCAGCCGGCACATAACCCGAGTTCACCCCTTTCGCGAAAGTAATCAGATCCGGCACTACATTAAAGTGCTCAAACGCAAACCACTTACCCGTGCGGCCAAAGCCGACCATGACTTCATCGAATATCAACTGAATGCCATGTTTGGTTGCCAGCTCACGCACGCCGATAAGGTAATCTTTGGGCGGAATGAGAAAACCAGCCGTTCCCGGAATCGTCTCTAGGATAATCGCCGCAATCGCCGTTGGTCCTTCGCATTCAATCACTCGCTCTAAATGCTGCAGGGCACGCTCACTCTCTTCTGCCTCAGTCGCCGCGTTGAATTCGCTTCGATAGAGAAATGGATTGAAGAAGTGAACGTGCCCACGGCTATACTCGTTTGGAATTCGACGAAAATCCCCCGTCGCAGCAATAGCAGTACCTGTATTGCCATGGTAAGAACGGTAAGCAGATAGCACCTTGTCGCGCCCTGTGAATTGTCGCGCCATGCGAATCGCATTTTCGTTGGCATCTGCCCCTGCATTGGTAAAGAACACCTTCTTAAACGAGCTTGGCGCTTTCGACAAGATACGCTTAGCCGCCAAACCACGAGTGAGGTTGGCGGTCGCAGGGGCAACGGTCACTAATGAATCAGCCTGATCTTTAATCGCTTTGATCACTTGTGGATGCTGATGACCAATGTTGGTGTTAACCAGTTGGCTACTAAAATCAAGGTATTCTTTACCTTCGTAGTCCCACATTTTGCATCCTTGCCCACCCGCAATGGCGATAGGCTCCGCTGCTTCTTGAATCGACCAAGAATGAAATACGCTCTTGTCGAGGTCGATAATATCTTGGTTCACAAGCTGTTCTGTTGATACTTCCATTTCATCGTCTCCATTAACAACACTAGATTCACAGCCGCTCGTGCTTGGCTCGTCTTCGAGAATGAAAGACACAAAACACGACATTGAAAAGGCTGCGCTATCGGATGGAATAATCTTCATCCCAAACAGGGCGGAGGTCATAGTGTCAGTTTCAACAAAACATTGGGCCAGTACATCAGCCCAAGTCTCATCCCCGATCCAACAAACAGCCTGACCCAATCCAATCGTCGATCTGGCTCTATTCAAAACTCTTAGGTGTGAATAGATTGAAAGGCAGACGAGACAGGTCTCATCGAACGCTAATTAACGCAGCAGCAATATCAAAAGCAAAGAGGTGAGCAAGAGTGGAATTAGGATTAGCGATGACATTGATTCTGTTTGCAGGAGTAGTTCGAGGCTATTCAGGATTTGGGTTTGCGATTATCGTAGCGCTTTCCCTCAGCTTTATTGTTCCACCATTGCAAGCGGTAACCATCGCTATCTTGTTGGACTTTTTAAGTGCCTTTCCTCTGCTCAAGCGAAGTAAAACCACCATCAATATCCGGCTTATTGCGCCGCTGTGTATTGGCATGTTGGTTGCGGTGCCTTTTTCGCTGTATTTCATTAGCACGATATCGGAATCAGGCTTGAAGGCCTTTATCGCGATGATGTCTTTGGTCGCTGGCACGCTGATTATTTTGGACTTACGCCTCACTTGGTTGCACCAACGACACGCGTTTTGGGCGGGAGCCATTTCGGGGTTTAGCATGACCACCGCTTCTTCAGGAGGTCCGCCATTAGTGACGTATTTGATGAACCTGACCATTAAAACCAGTGAACAGAGAGCCACCGCGATTGTGTTTTTTCTGCTGAGTTCAGCGATTTCACTGATCGGCTTCATATGGATTGGCGCATTTAACCAAGAATCGTTCATCACAGGTTTATGGCTATTACCGGCAGCTTTGATTGGCAATGTACTGGGGCAAAAACTGTATCTATCAGTACCGAACTTGTCTGCAAAAACAACGACCGCGCCGATTTTGATCGGCATGGCACTACTTATGTTAATTTCAAATTAGAAGGATGTATTTATGGATAAGATAGCGTTCATTACAGGGGCAACCTCTGGTTTCGGCAAAGCGGCAGCAAAACGTTTCGCAGAAGATAACTGGTCGTTAGTGCTGTCTGGTCGTCGAATCGAAAGGCTACTCGACCTAAAGGAAGAATTAACGGTGCCTGTGCATGTAATTCAACTCGACGTTCGAGACGCAGACGCCGTAAAACAAGCCATTGATTCATTACCCGCTGAATTTTCATCGATTACCGCATTGGTCAATAATGCTGGGTTAGCTTTGGCACCAGAAGGCGCGCCTGATGTGGACTTGAAAGACTGGCATACTATGATCGATACCAATGTCACAGGCTTGGTTAATGTTACTCATGCGCTGTTGCCTACGTTAATTAAAAAAGGCGCAGGAAGCTCAATCATCAATGTTGGGTCAATCGCCGGACAGTGGCCTTACCCAGGAAGCCATGTGTATGGTGCCAGCAAAGCGTTCGTAAAGCAGTTCAGTTACAACCTACGTTGTGACTTACAAGGCACAGGGGTACGAGTGACTGACCTCTCCCCTGGTATTGCAGAAACGGAATTTACTCTTGTAAGAACTAAAGGTAACCAGACGGCTTCAGACAACCTTTACCAAGGCACTACACCGTTGTCAGCAGAGGATATTGCCGAGCAGATGTTTTATATCGCAACCTTGCCAGATCACATCAACATTAACCGAGTCGAAGTGATGCCGACACGTCAAGCATGGTCTGCGTTCGCAATCGATAGAGATTAAGTTCAAACCGACACATACAAAAAAGGTGGTCTTTTCAGGCCACCTTTATCATTTCTTTCACACGATACTTCAAATATAACCAACGGCATAAAAGACTATGTCTAATTCGCCTCATTACTCTTTTAATGAAAGTAAGATTAGAGATACTCAACTAAACAATTTGCTGCTCATGTTCTTTGTTTGATTCCGTCTCTTTCGACAAGAAACTCGCTACGATCTCTCTCAGTTTGCCTTGGTTAACCGGTTTAGGTAAAAACTCATCCATGCCTACATCGAAGCACAAATGCTTGTCTCGCTGCACGACGTTGGCCGTCAGCGCAATGATTGGAATATGCTTTGCAGCCCCTTCTTCGAGCGCTCGGATCTGCTTGGTCGCTTCGAAGCCATCGAGAACCGGCATCTGACAATCCATAAAAATCATCTCGTATTCGTTGGCTTTGAATTTCTCGACACCAATTTCACCGTTGTCGGCAATATCAACCTCAAAGCCAAGCTTCTTGAGCATCATCTTGGCGACTTGTTGGTTTACTCGCGAGTCTTCAACAACTAAAACTGTACCACTAAATTCTCCGGCAACTGCGACAGGTTTTGACTCTGCTTGAATTGGAGCTTGTTTATCGGCTGGTGTGGCGTTTACAGAGACAATGGGAGCATCTTTAACAACCGCTGCAGGTTTACTTAACGGCACAGGTTCATTGTCTTTAAACGCAACCTCTCCTCTGTTCGGATAGGTAAAGACTGAAGTATCAGCCGCTCTCGCGAGTACCTCACTGATGGTCCATTTAAGCTGATTATCTTGGTAAGGACGCGCAATGTAGGCAACAAAACCGACTTGTTTAGCACGAGCTTCATCTTGCTTTCTAGGGTCAGCAGAGATCATCACTAACTTGGGACACTCGCTACCAAAGCGTTCAACTAAGCTTCTCGCCAGTTGAAAGCCATCAACGGACGGCATTACTTTGTCTATCAGAACGAGATCATAAGGTGATGACTTAGCCACAGACTCTGAAACCAACTCTAACGCTTGGTTTGCCGTTTCACAGCACTCAGACTTAACGCCAAAGGATTGAAGCTGTGTAGACGTTATACGCATGTTCAGCTGGCTATCATCCACAAGCAGAACCGAAACCTTATTGAAATCGATATTGCTTTCATCGGCTTCTAAACACGGGTCAAAGTCAGCCGTAAAATAGAAGGTACTGCCTTTACCTTCAACACTGGTGAGTTCAAGCTTGCTGCCCATCAATGTCACTATCTTCTCGCATATTGTTAGACCAAGCCCTGTGCCTCCATAAATACGTGTGGTACTGCCGTCGGCTTGTTGAAACTTATCGAACACCGATTTCTGTTTGTCTTCTGCAATACCGATACCGCTGTCGACAACCTCGAACCTCACTCTGAGTTTTTGCTCAGGCTCAACCACCTCTTCCAAACGAAGCGAGAGCGTGACGTGGCCATGCTCGGTAAATTTAATCGCGTTACCTACTAAGTTATTTAGGACTTGTCTTAGTTGTGTACCGTCGCCAATCACCATGGTTGGGATCTTAGGGTCGATCGCTAATTGGAATCGAAGCCCTTTCTGTTCGGCTTTCACTCGAAAGGTTGATTCAACGTCGGCCGCAATGCCCATCATTTTCATCGGCTCTTGCTGAAGCTCTAGTCGCCCCGCTTCGATCTTCGAGTAATCGAGAATGTCGTTGATTAAGTCGAGCAACGTAAGCGAAGAGGTGTTGAGCATGTTGATGTACTCTTTTTGCTCTTTCGGCATATCCATTTCAGAGAGCAAAGACGACAACCCGATAATCCCATTCATTGGTGTACGGATTTCGTGACTCATATTGGCAAGAAATTCACTTTTATTGCGGTTGGCCACCTCAGCAACGTCTTTGGCTTTTTCCAGCTCTTGATATTGTTGACGAATACGTTCTACCGATCGGTTATAGCTACTCTCTAGAGTCGATATCTCATCTTTGTAAGTAGAGTGAGTTGGCGTTATAAAGCGCGGTTTGTTGTCTTCGACCTGTTGTTGGTTGATTTGGGAAGACATAGTCATCAAACGTTTTACGACAAGACGATAGACGATGGTTAAACATACGAGAGACAACAAGAAGATTTTAACGGCTTCGAAGGCGAGCAACAATAACACTCGTTCTTCAAAGTCATCTAGGATCATGCTCAAGTCTGATTGCACCGTGAGCGTCGCCAACGGGAAGTCTGTGCCGCCCATCTGGTGCACCATTTCCCAAGACTGAGAATAAGATTGGCCTTCGGTCTTTTGACCTAACTCTAGAATTTTTTCATCGGGACTTTCGATAAGAAGGTAACTGACCGAAGGGAGGCGAGAGATGCCTTCGGCTTGCACAAACAATTGCTCTCGATCTTCAACCCACAAACTTGCCGTTAAACCAGAAAGGTAGCCAGCCTTGACCTGCTCGATCTGAGAGCTGATAAAAGAAACTCGACTTTGGTACTCTACATACAACCCGAGACCTGTCACTATAACTGTGAATAAGGTACTGATCGCTATTATCATCCCGATCAACTGTCGGGAGAGTCCAACGTAGCGTTTTCCTTTTGTCACCATACACAAATTACCATTATTGTTATCCTAGCAAACTACAATTACTCAACTAGTATAATAGTAGTCATTCATCAAATAACTAGGGAAGGTTATGAAAAAACATCTTATCGTTGCATCCATAGTCAGTTTGTTTTCAAGCAGTTATGCTTCTGCAAGCGAACCTCTTCACTACTACATTATTGCGAGCCAAGCGCAACCTTTTCAAATCGAAACTGACGGGTCATCTCACAGAGGAATTGTTTCAGATATTGTGGAAGCCGTGTTTGATGACAGCCAATATGAGATCAACTACCACACCTACCCTTTTAATCGAATGATCGACAAGCTCGATGCGAGAGAGAATCCAAACTGGGTTACCTATGGCAGCCCTAGTTGGGGGAATATTCAATCTGCGAACCTATCTGAAGACCCGATTTACAATGTAAAACACGTATTACTCAGCAGCGGTAAAAAGCCATTTGAGTTCAATACAATCGATGATCTCGATGGGAAAGCCGTGGTATTGCTGAAAGGATTTGAGTATCCGAACTTGGAACCTTATATCCAACAGGGCAAGCTCAACGAGATTCGAGTAAAAGATTACACTGCTGCGTTTCGTGTCCTGAACCGAGCACCTGGCGACACCGTGTTTGTGGAAATGGAATCACGAATCAAATACAACCTAAACGAGCAAAAACTGAGTATTGATGATTACCAGATGCATGAGTTTGGTTCTGTCATCAATAACTACCCTATCCATTTGGCGTTTGACCCTGAGATGGATCCTAAGCTGCAAAGCTTCATCAACCAACGCCTAGACCAAATGAAAGACGATGGACAGCTTGACGACATCGTACAGAGTTACTTATAGCACCAGCGTAACGTAGAACTTATCAACGGATAGCTTAGTCACGTACGTTAACTCTCGTTGATGCCTGACTCTCTAAAACCGAAAAGGCCGCCCTGCTTCATACTAGATAGCAGGGCGGCCTTTTAAATGCGTCTAAGGAGTAATGATAAGCATGCCGCTATCTGAATCGACGAATCAGTGCGAAGCAATTAAATGCAGTTGCTGAGTGCGAAGCTGGTGACGCACTGCCATCAGAATCTTACCCAAATGGTTCTCGCCGGTTCCATCGCCGCCATCGCCCCAGAAGTGGTCTTTGTGCGAATGTTCTTTGATCACCGAATCTCCGGTATTGGTAAGAAACAGCGCAAACTGTGGATTCTGTCTGAACTTCTCCGTCACAATAAACTGCATCACTTCAACACGAATGTCATACCAATCTTCGCGAACTTGGTCTTCGTAGTCACGACTTAAAGAGAACGCTTCGGCAGGTGTACTGGCTTCCAAAATGATATTGCGTAGCGCTTCGGAGGCAAACTTCATCGCTTGATAATAATGTTCGCTGGTTGCCCAAACTTGATCACCCACCTTGATAGGACAAGCGGCAAAATTTGACAGGTATCCGTTCGGATCTTCGGGTTCGTAAAACAGCACTTCTTTAGCTTGAGCCACAGAATTAGACATAGCCTTCTCCTTACCAACGACATCGCATATTTTTGCTTTAACTTTAAAATTAGTGGCGTTGAATATGACTGTCAAACAACTTAGCTCAAGAGTATGCCATGTGCGTGTTTTTCATCTGAAAAGCGTAATATCAAAAGGGTTAGGCTAAACAGAACAGTGAGCCAAAGAATCAAGGAGTTGATTAAATCTGGATAGGAAACATGAAAAAACACTTATAAATCAAAGGGTGGCGTTGTGCCACCCTTCTAAATGCAATGGGGATTATTAGTGAATAAGACCTAGCTCCCTCGCTTCTTCCAGACTCAAACCGCTTTCTCTAATTTCTCTTAGAGTCTCGATACGACGACGAGCTTCAGCAGACTTCATTTTCTTTTCTGGTTTGAAAGATACTTCTTCTTCAGCATCCCACTTGTTTGCAATATTTGTCATTTCATCATGGTTGATAGAATTAATGGACATGTTTTCCTCCGAAAAGCACCATGTAATGGACAGGTAATCTGTAGCAAATGCTTTTTCGCTTGTTAAGAAATTCTGTACTGAAGTGTGATGATTCCGACGCTTCACAAAGCTAATTAATAAATGCCTCATTTAAACTTTGCCAAAGCCATTTTCTGCAATTATATTTAAAAGATTCCCCATAAGAAATGTGGTTTGATCCAACTCTCATTTTCCCCTCTTTCAATGCAATCAAATCCGTTAGCTTTCACATAGGCTAAGGCGAGATTTTCGGCTTAGCCGGAGAATCAGGCTGCGGGAAAAGCACCTGCGCACGATTGATGACCAAGGTTTACCCTGCGACAGAGGGAGAGATACTGTTCAAAGGCAGAGACATCTCTACGCTGAAAAGCCGTAAAGATATCTTGGATTATCGCAGCCGTGTGCAAATGGTGTTTCAAGACCCCTTTGGTTCACTTAATCCCACTCACACCATTGAGCACCATTTAACGCGCCCACTTAAGATCCATAAACAGGTAGCCACTAAACAGGCTCTCACAGAGCGCCTCAAAGAGTTATTAACGCTGGTGGAGTTACCCATCGAAACGCTAGCCAAATACCCGCACGAGCTCAGTGGGGGCCAAAGACAGAGGGTTAACCTAGCCAGAGCACTGGCCGTTGGCGCTGAGGTTATTCTTGCTGACGAACCCACCTCGATGTTGGACGTTTCGATTCGACTTGGCGTGTTGAACTTGATGCAAAAAATGAAGAAAGAGTTAGGCATAGGCTTTTTGTACATAACCCACGACCTTGCCACGGCACATTACATCGCTGAAGAGACGGCGGTGATGTACAAAGGGCAGATCGTCGAGTGGGGATCAACCCAGTCGATCTTGACCAATCCACAACACCCGTACACTAAGTTGTTGATCTCTGCGGTACCAGATCCCGATCTGCCATTTGGCGAACTCGTCAAAAATGAGCCAAACTATTCAATAGACGCTGATCGTATTCGAGAGCAGAGCAGTGAAATACAGCATGAAATCAAACAAGTTTCTGATAATCACTTTGTAAAACAGTGGGATAACGTTGCATGAATGAACTAGACACTTGGTTAGAGCGGATCGGAGATTGGTACAAAGACCGAAAGCATGATCAAGTGGACCGGTTAGAACCTTTGATCTTAACGCCTCCAGATGCGCTCTGGGGGCCATTGATCACGGATGATCAGAGCAAAGGCATCGCATGTTGGCTAGACGGATGCCTGAGAATCTTTACTTTCTATCGCAACCTCGCGGATTCATCGAATCCGGACTTGGCTTCGCAGGAGGCCAACAGCTCAAGCCATCAAGATAAAGCCTACCAATACCTAATGTTTGCCTACAGTAAGCTGCAAGCGGTGTCATGTGACCCAAAATCAGAAGCAAGATTGCAAGAGTGGTGTACACAGCGGCTACAACACTTGTGTGTATTGGCTTTGGAGTTTACGAACCAACAGCAAGAACCACGTTGGAAAGCAGAGTCTGAAAAATTGATCGAGTCGCATGTACGCTTTATGGCAACCCATCCCCGAAACGATGATCAAGGAATTATTCAACGCCATCTCCACTGATCAAGCCCTTCTCGATCAAGCATCAAATCAGAATCTCACCAGAGCTAGATCCGTAGAAAGCATGATCGAGCCTTGATCATGCTTCGGCGTTTAACTCTGTAAGCTATTGAATTTTAATGATTGACTGAATTTTAGGCAAAAAAAAGCGAGTCCCTTGGGAACTCGCAAAAATCTATTCAGTATGATGTAACAAAATATGAGCCAATCTATTAATCACAAGAAAGGACAAAGGTTGTCTATTCGGGATAAATAATAATCAACTAGATGCGCTACTTTGTCATCACTTTGTCAGCGTTAGGTGCGATTTTAATCAGCACCTAATGTGTTCAAAACTATCCATTCAGCGACGGTAAAACAGGCTTATCGCGATAGGATAATGACTAGTGGCCAATCGCCATTTCATCGAGCGCAAGGAACACGTTTTCGTCTAAATGACCTTCATGAACTTGTTTACACACTTTACGACGCACCGCTAAACCAGAGATCAAACGTTCAATGGACAGATGTCGATTGCTGGTGCTATCTCGGTCGTTATATAGCTCAATCAAGCGACTCAGTGTTTCGTATGGGATAACGTCCTCCCCTACTCTCAACCAATCAAGCTTCTCAATGAGCTCTGAGCACTCTTCTTTGATTGAGGCATGTGAGTGCCCTGTCATAGCAGATAAAGCCGTTATGCTGCGTTCTAGAGCCTCTGCAGAGGTATATTTAGAGAGAGTAATCATGATCTCGTCAGCGTTGATCTCAACAGAGTGTTTACGCTGCTTAACTCGACGTCCCAATTTGCCTCTTGGCGACGGTGCTTTACGCTGAATGGGTTCAAACTCACCATCGATAATCTCAGACAGCTCTTCCAGTTTCTGCTTAGACACCATTTCGTTACGAAGTGGGTTCGGCAGCGTTGGTGCCATATTACGCTTACCTGCGTTAGTGGTACGCGCTCTTGAGTAACGTAATACTTCTTCCACATTACATTTGATATCTACCTGATAATCGGTCGTTTTCCCTTTTTCGATCAACGCGGTGATCGTCAAATGATAACCCCATAGATTAACCAGGAAGGTATCTTCTTGATCCCCGACTTCACCCAATTTTCTGAGCTCGCGGATCAGATCCATCGAGAAACGACGCCAATCGATGTTACGCGCCAATTTCTGGTTGAGCTCACTGAGCAACATGCTATCTGAATGGCGACGTGCCATGCGGCTTCTAAAGTACGAATACACTTGGAAAACCAAGGTATGTTGCTTCAGGATTTCTGGCGGAAATAGGAAGAAATAGTCACGCGTCAGCAGCTCTTCGTAGAACGAAGGTTCCCAAACCAGGATGTATAGGTTCGGTTTAATGCGAATTTCGCCGTCAGAGCCTTCTGTAGGCGCTTCTTCCGATGCGGTAATGGTTCTAGCTAAGAATCGGAAACGATCACTCTTAAAGCCTTCTGGCATGTTCTCACTAAGCCAACGACCTGTAAGCTCGTGCAGTTGGAAATCCGTGAATTCGATACGATCAATACTGTCGCGGATAGAATCACGTGCAGGGCCGCTGTCTTTCTTGCCACGTAAAGACAAAATATCAGTGATGTAGAGTGGTGTTTTGTTTGGCGTGTGTTTCGCGTCTAGATGGTAATCATCTTGGTGATGATCATGATATTGAACGGTGAGAGTGAATAACGCGAATAGCGTCATCAGATCGTCAACGGTCATGATATTTTTAGAAGATCGTGTCTCGATCACAGCGCGAGTGCCAGAGATCGAAACCATGGATTTCTGGTAGCTCTTACGAGTTCTAGGTGGCGCTAACGCTTGATCAATAATCCCCGCCCAATTGGTTGGCGAAACAATGAATTGATCCGCTTCATCTTTCATCGTTGGTGGGGTATTCAACCCATGTTCATTCAGTAAGCGCTTGTTTACTTTGGTTTGAGCTAGGGCTTTAGAGCGCTTTTGCTTTTCATTTTGCTTCACGCTTTCTGTCACTAAGCTGGTGGCACCCAGCACCGATATCAATTGGTTTGGGTTCACAAAGCGATGCAACATGGTTTTACCAGCAAGGCCTTCTTCAAAGCGAACGGGGATTTGTTTGAACAATCCGATATTAACTGCAGCTCTCAGCCTTTGCTGTAAGGCTGCGCGAGTGACTTGACCATCGGTTGATTCAATAATCTCAGTGGTGGAAACGTACCCGTCTTTACTGCTAAACCCACGAAGTGAAATTAGGTTAAGAAGCTCAACTATGCTTTTGGTGACACCTTTGAAGTATTGATATTGTTCTATCCATTCAACGGCTGTTTCAGATACCTCAAATAAATGACCATCTTTGTGGCTTCGTGCCTTAATTAACAATTTCTCTTCTGGTTTCATTTTTGATCCGTATCACACTAACCGTAATTTCACTATAGTTCCTGAATGATAAAGAAAGAATGATCATAAATAAAGAGAATTTATTGGCTTTTAAATAACTGATCTTTTTGATTAATATGATCTTAAATGATTAAGTGATCTAATGATCTGGACGTAACTTTGATTATAAGTGGCTGAATTTAAAGTATTAAAATAAATCGCATTGGAAAGCATGATCATAAAGGTTCCGAAACTATGATCATTAAACTTAAGAAAGCATGATCACAGAACATCAGAACGATGATCATTAAGTCATTGTAAGCATGATCATTATTGGTTCGAAAGCATGATCATTATACTTATACAGCTTATCCACAGATCGGAATTCAACATCGGTTTCTAAGTCGCTTTTGACTTGTCTAAGTGGACACTTGTGGTGGCCAATCTATCGGAACAATGATCAAGAGAGCATACTTTTTTATCGTTCCTACCCTATTGAGTGCAAAATTTAGTCTGTATCCGCTGGAAATGGATTGCTTTGATGTATTTAGAGCGGGTGGGTCTTAACTAGGAAGCATGATCATGAAATTGTCATGTTTGTGTATTCTTGGTCTGTGTCGATTGAATTTTCAATCATTGAGCCCTTATAGGCGTTGAATCCCCATTCCAAAAGCATTTGTCCGTAACTTAGTTCATAAATTACATGCTTCCGGAACTATGTTTACTTGATCATTTTTCCGGAGGTTGATCATTTCCAATCTGCAGTTGCTCGGATCAATATTGCTCAGTTTACGCCTTGATCATGCTTCATAATTTGGCGTTATCAATTATCTTACACTGGATGTACTCCATGATCATTCTTCCGGTTAAGTTCCAATCCTCTGTTGTTTTTTGACACCCCATCTTCTCTTCTGTTTTGAATTTTTTGGTCATTGAGTGTTTTTTAATTTTATTGGATTGAAAATCTATAAATTCGAATGCAAATCACACCAACCGTAATCTACGGTTGTATTTCAATCGTTCCGAAGGTTTTTCGTTGAAATACCATTTACATTGTAAATAAGTGATGCTGTAACATTTAAAATGTAGACTAGAAATAGCATGGTTATACATGATAGAAACAGTCATTTTTGTGTTTGTCTAAGGCGATGTTTCATCAAATTGTAAAAACGCGGTCTATTTTATGTGATTTTACTCATAAATGTATGTTCATGTTTTTGTTGTGTTTGTTGTTAATCGCTGTACAATTTGTACTTAGTTAATCATTACGGAAACTGGCAATGAAAAGAGAACAAACGATTGATAAGCTCTATCAGCTAGCCGAACAAACTCAACAAGTTCAGGCTGACCGAATTGAGATTATTTTGGAAGAGCGAAGTGATGAACATTTCCCTCCAATGTCTAAAGCTATGATGGAGACTCGTTCTGGTTTAACGCGTCGTAAGCTCGATGAAGCGATCACTAAACTTGAAGCTGATGGCCATCAGTTCACAAAGAACAACGCTAATCATTACTCGATTTCATTGACAGAAGCTCACATGTTGATGGACGCGGCAGAAGTGCCGAAGTTCCATGAACGTAAGCAGCACGCTGACAATAAGCCATGGATTATCAACGTACAAAACCAGAAGGGTGGTACGGGTAAATCAATGACAGCAGTTCACTTAGCCGCTTGTTTGTCTCTGAATTTGGATAAGCGCTACCGTATCTGTCTGATTGACTTGGACCCACAGGGCTCTTTGCGTCTGTTCCTAAATCCACAAATTAGTGGGGCAGAGCACGACAGCATCTATTCTGCCGTCGATATCATGTTGGACAACGTGCCTGAAGGCCAAGATGTCGATCTAGAGTTTCTTCGTAAGAACGTACTATTGCCAACTCAGTATCCAAACCTGAAGACAATTTCTGCTTTCCCAGAAGATGCGATGTTTAACGCTGAAGCGTGGCAAAGCCTTTCACAAGATCAGTCACTTGATATTGTTCGTCTGTTAAAAGAGAAGCTTATCGACAAAATCGCCGATGACTTCGATGTGATTATGATTGATACCGGCCCGCACGTTGACCCTCTAGTATGGAATGCAATGTACGCGTCGAACGCACTTCTGATTCCATGTGCAGCTAAGCGTTTGGATTGGGCTTCAACGGTTAACTTCTTCCAGCACTTACCAACGGTTTACGAAATGTTCCCGGATGACTGGAAAGGGCTCGAATTTGTTCGTCTAATGCCAACCATGTTTGAAGACGACAACAAGAAACAGGTGTCAGTTCTGACTGAAATGAACTACCTGTTGAATGACCAAGTAATGATGGCAACCATTCCAAGAAGCCGTGCTTTTGAAACCTGTGCCGACACTTACAGCACGGTTTTCGATCTAACGGTGAGCGACTTTGAGGGCGGTAAGAAAACTCTAGCTGTTGCTCAAGACGCAGTACAAAAAAGTGCTCTAGAATTAGAGCGCGTATTACATAGCAACTGGCCTTCACTTAATCAGGGATAACAACAATGGCAATTAAAACATCTGACTTAAATGCAAAGCTATTTGGTAAAGCAAACAAACGTCGCGTAGCAACACCACAAGAAGCGCAAACAGCGGCAAAAGAGCAGGCTCAAGTGATTGAGCTTTCTGTTGCTGGCGAAGATTTGGTTTCATTTGAATTGGTTCGAATTCCTGCGGCTGAAGTGGCTACTCGAACGGTTGTTTTTGAAGAGAACGCTCGTGAGCAATCTTTCTTAAACGAGCACGCGCTTTCTGATGTTCTTACAACATTGAAAGAACGTGGTCAGCAATACCCAGCGGTTGGTCGTAAGAACAAAGACGGTAAGATTGAAGTTCTTGATGGTAGCCGTCGTCGTATGTCATGTATTTTGGCTGACAAAGAGTTCCTAATCTATGTTGCTGAAAACATTAACGGCGAACACGCTAAGTTCCTATCAGACGTAGCTAACGCTCATAAACCGCTTTCTCTTTACGAGAAGGGCAAAGAGATGCAAGCGAAGCTGGATAAAGGCGAAGCTGAAGATCAGAAAGCACTGGCTAAAATGTTCCAGTGCAGTGAAGCTTTAGTGAGTGGTGCATTGAAAGCAGCTGCTCTACCACTTGAATTGCTACAAGCTTACCCAAATGTGAGCGACCTTGGTCGTCCAACTATTGTTAAACTGCACAAGCAGTTTGGTGGATTGACGAGTGAACAGCAGCAAACACTGCTTACTAAGTGTGATGCTTCTGAAGGTTTCGTATGGCAGCGTAGCGAAGCTCAAGGCGTAACTCGTCTAACCAAAGACGTGACAGAAACTTTGGAAGGTTGGATTCTTGAATTGGCGCCAGCGCCAGCGAAGAAAGCTTCTCCAAAAGTTGAGCTTATTAAGGGCCGCGCATCATACAGCCGCAAGGGTTCAAACTTGGCGTTGAACCTTAAGAAAGTTGATGATGCAACAATGGAAGAAATCCTCGCCTTCGTTCAATCGAAGCTCGACTAAGTCGACGACTTTTCATTACTCCTCTAAAGCCGCTTAATGCGGCTTTTTATTTGGCTGTGATAAACTGTGTTTAGATGAATCTGGACGCTAACTATGACAAACCCAACCAACACTTTTCTACATACACTTTCTAATATTGCTCAGCATAACGATCACCGTTACGGCGTGGTCTTTGATGGCGATTTTTATTGGCAAAACTCTGCTGTTTTTACCTTCCTTCAAGATTCAAACACTCCGAGCATCTTCCAGGTTGGCGGTACGCCATTTGAAGGTGTGATTCATGCTCCAGTAAAAAAAGGCCAACAACTGCTTGGTCGTGAGTGCCAAGTTCTTGTTTGTGATTTTAGAGAGCAGTTCGATGCGAATGGTTTTAGTGCCGCGTTGGGTTCGTTAGTTGGTGGTGGGTTGTTGTTGGTGTTGCCGCCAAAAGTTAATGCCTCTGAAGATAGTGAAAGCTTTGGCCAACGTTGGTTAAAACGTCATTTCGATAAACTGATTTCTGTTTCACAACACAATGAAGCCGGCGATGTAGTTCAAGCAACTCACGCTCTTCCTCAGATGCAAAGCGCCCAAAACGGATTGGATAAATTTGAACAGCAAAACACGGCTGTTGAATTAGTCAAAAAAGTGGTGTCTGGACATCGTAAACGTCCTTTGATTCTCACTGCGGATAGAGGGCGTGGTAAAAGCTCGACATTGGGTATTGCCGCAGCGCAGCTGTTAGTTGAGCGTCACGGTTTTAATATTATTGTTACTGCACCTTCAGTGAAAGCGGTAGAGCCGGTATTTTCTCTTGCTGGCCAAGGGTTGGAATCTTGCGAAGTGGTAAACGCTACTCACATTCGTCATCAAGGTGGCAGTTTAAGATTCGTCGCAACAGATGAATTACTTAAATCTAAGCCTGATTGCGATCTGTTATTGGTTGACGAAGCAGCTGCAATTCCAATTCCGATGCTTAAATCCATGGTCGACATCTATCACCGTATGGTCTTTTCAACCACGGTACATGGTTACGAAGGCAGTGGGCGAGGGTTCGGTATTAAGTTTGAGTCTTGGCTTTCTGAGCATCGTCCGGGGTGGAAAGGCTTTAAGCTCGAACAACCGATTCGTTGGAATAACAAAGATCCGCTAGAGGATTGGTTGTTTGATTGCTTTCTACTTGGTAATGACGCATCAGTCACTGAATCGGCGGTTGATGAACTCGATGGCTTTTCTGCTGACGCAATCAAAAAATTAAACTTAGTCGAGTTATCAAAAGCAGAATGCTTGGCTAATCCTGAGCAGCTACAACAATGTTTTTCTCTTCTTGTGGATGCGCACTATCAGACCTCGCCTAATGACTTAATGCAGTTTCTCAACAATCCAGCAATCCGTTTATACGCCGCTTGGCAGCAAGGTGAATGTTTAGGTTGTATGTTGGTGACGGAAGAGGGTGGTTTGGACAGCGAGTTGATTACTCAAATTCAACTTGGAAAACGCAGGCCTCAAGGTCACCTTGCTCCAGTATTACTGGCAAACCAACTTGGCTGTACTCATGCGGCGAGCAGCCGTTGCCTTCGAGTGATGCGCATTGCTGTTTCAGCGCGTCATCAAGGTTTGGGTATTGGCCGTTGGATGTTGGCTCAGTTATCACAGCAAACCAGCCAAGCAGATTATCTGGCGACAAGCTTTGGCGCGACCAGCGAATTGATTTCTTTTTGGCGGCGTAGTGAATTTGAAGCTGTGCACATCGGCCACCAGCGAGATCAGGCAAGTGGCTGTCACTCGGTTCTGATGGTTAAGGCGCTTAACTCAAACTCTCAAGGCTGGATAAACCAAGTTCAAAATCATTTCGAGCGTAGCTACTGTTTTCTTGTTTCAGGTTCTTTGGTTTCACTTGAAACCGATATGGTGCGAGATCTGCTGCCAAAGAGTGTCCAAACCGTTAGCGAGTTTGAAACTCAGTTAGTTAGAAATTACGTGAACGGTGGCAACAGTTATGATGCGATCAGCTTCAGCGTACTGAACTTGATTCTACTCAGTAACGATCGAAACGTAGGTATTTCTGACTTACTCATCGCAAAGGTTGTTCAGCAGAAAGAGTGGGAGGCTTGTGTCGAACAGTTTAATCTGGTTGGTCGTAAACAAGCAGAGATTCAGTTTCGTAAAGATGTCGATGCTCTGTTAGCAAATTTACAGTGTAAATAGGCTAGCCATCATTTAAATAGACTGACCGCTACAAATTAGATTTACAGTGTAAATTAGAATCTTGGATTTACACTGTAAACTGAAGCTCCATATTGAAATCCGTTTTTACCCTGACTATCTGTTACATCACTTCTGTTTCATCTCTCCATGACAGCCTTTAATCTTCTAAAGCTATTCGCCTTTACTATCTTGCACCAATATCGAATCGACATTCAATCACACGAAATATTCTGAAAAAATCTTCCTATGTATTTGTAAAGGCGAAGCAGATCATAAAATGTGTAAGTCTTATTTATGAGTCATGTTTGCAGAATCGAAAGTAAGTGATGTGACGCTGATTATTCTAATAATGTGATACTCAGCGCAGAATGAATTATATAGACTGAATAACAACTGAGTCATTAGGGATACTCAATTCGAATGTGGGATAACATCGTTACATTGTCGGAAGACAAGCAACAAGTAATGGCATGTCTGCCAACCGGGATTGTGGTTGACGCAAGCTTTGATAACAAGACGCTGCCACCAACCTTGGAAGCTTTGAATGCATCAAACTATTTTCTTTTCGAAGAAGAGGTGTTGCGTTTCGTTACTCTTGCTAAAGAAGGTAAGGGTGAAGCTTATGAAGGAATCTTGATTGCTGAAGTTCGAAATGCCACTGTTGCGGTCGAACTGTCTGATGATGAGATGTTGGCGAGTCTCGTGGTCACTGGTCCCTACAATGGACACCCACTGCGTGGTAGCGACATCATTCAGTGCTTATCTCTAGCTCAAATAACAAAAGGAATAAATAAGTTAGCGCTCAGAAAAGTTCTGATGATGAGTAGCAAACTTAAGCCCGGGGAAAAGTTTACTCAGCCCGTCGCTAAAGGGACACAACCAGTAAAAGGTAAGGATGCTAAGTTTGCCGCTTTGGTTGAAGATATTACTCGCCAAGTCTTGAAGCCTCGCAGCAAAGACGAAGGCAAGATTGATATGCGAGACTTGGGACAAACCATTACCGTTGGTCAAAATGATCACTTAATGAAACGAACCCCCGCTACCAAAGGCATCGCTGGCTTTACCGTTCAAGGCCGAATTATCCCACCGCTTCCTGGACAAGACAGTTTAATCAAGCCTGGAAAGGGCACTTACATCTCCCCTGAAGATCCCAATTTACTACTCGCCTCACACCCTGGATTGCCCATCATTAAAGACCGAACCATCGAAGTGGACGACGCCTTATGTGTCAGCAACGTCGATGTCTCAACTGGGCACGTTAAATTTAAAGGTAATGTCTTTGTCTCTGGCAACATCGAGCCGGGGATGATCGTCAAGGCGACCGGAAGTGTTACGGTTGGTGGCTTTATCGAATCGGCCGAAGTGCAAGCTCAGGGGGATATCAAAGTCGCGAAAGGCATTATCGGCCACACGACCAAAGAGGGTGAGCCAAAAAGTTGTAAGGTATTCAGTAAAGGCTCTATCACAGCAAGCTACGCACAGAATGCCGAGCTACAAACGGCCAATGACCTTCGACTTGGTGTGCACAGTATGAGTAACGACATTCGCTGTGGTAACAACCTTATCGTGATGGACAGCTTGAAAAAACACGGCACGCTAAGCGGTGGTGAAGCCAAAGTTGGCGGAAAAGTAGAATGTGTCTTCTTAGGTGTTGAGGGAGACACCGCAACTAAGGTACATGGTTTTGCGCGCTACGATGGTTACCGCCAAAAGATAGCTGAGCTGAAGGAAACTTATAAATACACTCAAGAGCAAACCATGGGTGTGATTCGCCAAGAGTTAGAATTTAAGAAGCGCCCGAAAGCAGAGAGAAGCGAAGAGCAAGCCCTAGAAATAGAGCAGCAACGTGAGAAGAATAACCTCGCAATAGAAAACACAAAGTCGCAGCTAGATACACTCGAAGCGGAGTTTGCAACCAACCTTGCTGAATGCACTGTAGAGGTACACGAAAAAGTGTATACCCGAGTGACGATTCAATTTGGTGATGAGACAGTCACAACCAAGCGAACCCACGGCGGAAGTGTTTTCTCATTCAACCAATACGAGATCCAATGTTCATTCAAGATGGAGCAAGAGGATATTGCTTTGTAGACTTTTGTGCTGAACACAAAGTTACGTATGGTTAAGGTGCCGATACTGACAAATAAAAAAGGGGAGCTGATGCTCCCCCTTTTGGTTTCTACTGATAATTATTTATTTAGGTGGCTTGAGCGCTCTAACTAACGGCTCTCACTCGGCCTTGTTTAAGGTCTGAAAGAACCTGTGCTTTTGGACCATCTGCAATGATGCAGCCTTTCTCCATTACGATCACTCGATCGACAATGTCCAACATCGACGTTTTGTGTGTAATCAGAATCAACGTCTCGCTTGGTAGCAATTGGTTAAGCTGGTGCTTGATGTGCATCTCTGAACGGTTATCCATAGCACTGGTCGGCTCATCCATTAACAATACTGGGGGGCGTCCTAGGAAGGCTCTTGCAATGGCAATTGACTGACGTTGACCACCAGACAGCAAAGCACCACCTTCACCCACTTGGCGTTCCAAACCTGCAGGATCTTGCTGAGTAAACGCAGTTACGCCTGCACGGTTTGCCGCATCCATTACGTCACGGTCATCCACCAAAGGGCGACCTAAAGTAATGTTGTCTCTTACTGAACCGTAGAACAGGTTACTGTCTTGCGGAACACAACCTATATTGCGTCGTACGTCGACATGATGCAGTTGCTCCATATCCGTGTCATCAATACGTACATGGCCTTCTGTGGGCTTGTACAGGCCCATAATCAGACGTTCTAGTGTGGTTTTACCTGAACCAATACGACCAATGATTGCTACTTTCTCACCAGGACTAATATTGAGGGTTAAGTCTCTAATTGAAGCCACTGGTGAATCTGGGTAGTGGAACGTCACTTTATCTAGCGCGATATGGCCCTGAATAATCGGACGGTGAATGTAGCGTTTACCTTCTTCTTGTTCATCAGGCATCGACATCACTTGCTCAATCAGAGTCATTGATGACTTTGCTTGGTTGTAACGAGTCGAAAGCAAAGACAGCTGAACAAGCGGGCCAATCGCTCGGCCGCTCAACATGGTTGCAGCGATCAAGCCACCCATCGTAAGTTCACCTTCTGCAATTAGATACACGCCAAAGATGATCATACCAACGTTAGTACTTTGCTGAACAAAGCCGGCGGTGTTTTGGATGCTGTCAGTGATGCGTCGACTTTTGATATTCCAATTCGCCATGTGAGCAACGGCTTCTTCCCAACGGAATTGGAATTGGCTTTGCGCACTGAACAGCTTAACCGTCTCTAACCCTGCCAAACTCTCGATTAAGTTCGCGTACTTCTGCGAAGCAAGACGAGAGCCTTCCTCAATGGTACGGCGCAGTGGACCTTGGATTAGCAATGCATAGACGATCAAAATGACCACGCCAGCAACGGGAACAAACACAAGGTTTCCAGCCATTAACCAAATTAGCGCTAAGAACATCAGTGCGAAGGGGAGGTCGATTAACGAGCCAATGGTTGCAGAGGTAAAGAATTCACGAATGGATTCGAACTCTTGCAAGTTTTTAGCGAAAGCACCGACAGAAGCAGGTTTCGCTTCCATACGTATCCCCAGTACTTTACTGAACAGCTTGGAGGAAATGAGAATATCGGATTTCTTACCAGCAACGTCAATGAAGTAGCTTCGCATCAATTTGAGCAGCAAATCGAATAGGAACACGACAAAGATACCACTCGCTAGCACCCACAAAGTTTCAAAGGCGAGGTTAGGTACGACTTTGTCGTACACCAAGCGTGTAAACATGGGCGCGGCTATCGCGAAGATGTTGATCAGAATGGAGGCAATCAACACATCTCGGTAGATGTTTTTCGATTCCCAAATCGTACTCCAAAACCAATGCCCTTTGCGTGTTTTTAGAACCTCTGGTGAACGTTCATCATAACGGAACTGTTTCTTGACCAAGAAGTAGCGACCGATGAATTGTTCTTTCAGCTCTTCGACGGGAATGATGATTGGCACCATTCCGCTTTCCGCTGTAATGATTTCCGCTTCTTGCTTCTCTAAATCGATACTGTTGAGAACGCACGCCTCACCTTGTTTAAGCAATAAAACTGCAGGCAGAATCAGGTGAGGGATCTTTTCTAAGTCGGAACGGTTTTCTTTTGCCACTAATCCTGCTCGTTCAGCAGAACGAGGGAATAGGAAAGGGGTTAGCTTTCCATCAGATAGTGGTAGCCCATTGATCAACGCTTCGGGCGAGTTAGCTAACCCGTAATACCGGCTAACGTAGATCAGTGAGTTCAATAGTGGATCTTGCATGTGATATAACCCTTACAACTATTTATCAACAATGAAGCCTTGGAACACTTCTACGTAGTTATCAGACAGGATATCTAGCTGAGTCTGAGTTTCTATTCGAGACGCGATGGTGGTGACGCCTAGGTTGTGAGCGGTTCTAGAGATCGACGTTAAGGTGAACTTCTGTTTTTCGTCATCAAGGTTATGTGTGAACAGGTAATCTAGTTTCACATAACTTGGACGGTATTCGTTGATGTAATCCAGTGATTGGAAGTTACGTCCGTAGTTATCGACACCAAACACCGCTTCAGCGTTGCGAATGGTGTTACATAATAGTGCCGTGTAGTGCGGAACGTTGATGAAGCAGTTTTCTGGAATCTCAAAGTGCAACAGGTGAGCGATTGAAGCATTCTGTTCAAGCGTCTTACCGATCCAACGGATGAAGCTTGGTTGAGAAATGCTGCTTGGTGAAATGTTAATAGCGACAGGGCTGGTTACTTCTTTTGCATTGAGCTTTTCAATCATCTTCTCGATAACGTATTGGTCGAGGATGTGGCTCATTTCAAGCTGTTCTAGCGCGTATAAGTACTGGTTGGCACCGTAACGCACGCCATCTTTTTCAATCGCAGAGAACACCTCTTGGTGATACGTTTTACCAAAGGCATTGTTTGCAGCCTGCAGACGGAAGGTAATGAGGTCGTTAATGATCGCTTCTTCAACCAACATACGCCATTGTTGTTTGCCCATCACAGCGCCGTGATCGTCTGCGGTTACGTAGCCGTAAGCAAGCTCTCGATTCGCCTTGGCACTTGAAAGTGCGTTATCCACCAGCGACATGATTTCAGTACTGGTTTTACGCGTGTTGCTGTATGTCACACCAAGAGCAATGTGTGGGTTCGCAGTGCCTGTTGGGTCTGAACCTAGGCTCTGGATACAGTTTACGATGCTGCTCGCGACAAGTTTCAGTTCGCTCTCATCAATGTTTGGCATGATGAAACCAAATTCGTCACTAGAAATACGAGCGATGGTGATGTCTGGTGATGAAATTGAAGCCTGTAGCTGTTCAGCCAGTTGATGAACCAAGGCATCACCTTCTTGATAGCCCTTTTCATCGTATTCTTCACTAATAAACTCCGCTTTAAGTACCGCTAAACCACCTAAGCTCGACTCTTCTAACCATTGTGTTAACTGAGACATGTAGTAAGCACGGTTACCTAGCTGAGATACAGGGTCGATATATGCTCTTTCACGTAACTTCTGAGCTTCTTTCGCTTGGTTTTTAAATGCCAGTTCAACTTGAGTCGACATGTGGTTGATACCATCGACAACCAAGGTGAGATCTTTTGTCTTTGGACGAGCCAGAGGTTCGCCAAACTGATTCTTGGCGATCTGATCCATCTTGGTAATGATCAACGAGAGCGGGCGTAAAGCGCGCTTAAGGATCCAAGAGATAGACACCAAACCGAGCAAGAAGATCGTGCCAAATATGCTCAGTAAGCGGATGAATGCTTGCCAAAGTTGATCGTAGGCAGGGCCTGGGTGACTTACGATCTCGACCTCGGCCAATTGCATCCAGCCACTGGTGATCACGCGGCGGTCATGAACAGGCTCGAACAGGTTTAGGTTGGTAAACCACTCTGGTACGCCAGTTGGCTTTACAGGGTATGAGCGGAGAATGTCTTCACCGCTATCGAGAAAGATCAATCGAACGACTGAGTAAGAACTGCCATCAAACAGGGCGTTGATAACAGACTCTACTGCCACCTTGTCCTTTTCTTCTAGGTAAGGGGCGAGAGCCAGTCCAACAGTATTAATGGTATTACTTACCTCAGAGCGTTGCTGCTCCTCTAAGTATCCACGGGTGGTATTGAATTCGATCATAAAAACTGACGTCATCAGCAGTATGAACACTGCAACCATCCCGACCACAAGCTGTTTATATAAAGTCATTGTACCTACTCATCGTAATTGATAATGGGTTTGTTTAATTTTAGAGAGCGCTCACGTGAACGTAAGTCGTTCCATAAGCTCAATCTTGAAGATTTCCCTGCCAACTTGCCGCTGCCTGCTGCCGACTTGATCAACCAAAGGTTTTTACCGTTAAAACTGTAAATTGGTCTTAGATCTGGGCGTTTGGAACCGCGTTTAATTTCAGGGTTTAAGTTGTCCAAAATTAATGGCTCTGCACTCGGTGTTGAGTAGTAAGCTAACACCATGTGGAACTGGTTTAGTTCCAGTGCTTTTACGTACACTAATCGTAATTTCTTATCTGGGACGCCCAGTTCAAGCAAAGAGAAGTATTTTGCGATTGTGAAGTCTTCACAATCACCGGCGTTGCTGCCTAAAAATTCCAGTGGTGTTGCCCAGTAATCATTCTTTCCCCACAGTATGTTGTCATCGACAAAGTACATCTGGTTGAAGAACTGGTTCACCGACCTGAGCTTCTCTTTTTCACTTAATCCGTCGTATGACGTCATATTTGAGCGCCATGTTGCCACTCGCTTTCCGGCTCTATCGCCGTAGGTTTTGGTCACTGCATCTATCCACCGTTGGTCGCTCTTGTTGAGCGCCACAGAGGTGAAAGAGGTGAGGACCAGCAGCAATAGCGAAATCCGAGACTTCATAGCCTCTGCTCTTGTCTATTTGCTGTGTATTGAAAGGCGTTATCAAACATCAAACGTCATTACTCTTTTAGTGCATTGTTTTGAGCGCTTAATAGTGGCTTCAACATGTACTCAAGCACGGTTCTTTTACCCGTGATGATATCGACAGAGGCGGTCATACCTGGAATGATTGGCAACTCTTCGTTCTGTCCAAAATTGTGTTTTTCGGTGCGCACGCGCACGATATAGAAGCTATTGCCTTCTTCATCTTGAGTGGTATCGGCACTGATGTGCTCTAACACGCCTTCTAGACCACCGTACTTAGTGAAGTCATAAGCACTGAATTTAACGATGGCAGTCAATTCTGGGCGTAGGAACGCGATATCTTGCGGGGCGATTTTCGCTTCAACCAATAGAGAGTCTTCTGTTGGTACAATCTCAACGATGTCCATACCCGGTTGGATAACCCCGCCGACAGTATTAATACCCAATGTTTTAACTGTGCCTGTTACAGGAGAAACCACCACGGTACGGTTTACTCTGTCTTCTAGGCCAACGGCAGATTCGGTCATTGCAGAGAGCTTGTCTTGGGCTTGATTGAGTTTTTCTTGTTGTTCGGAGCGGAAGTTCAGTGCGGCGTCAATACGGCTGAGCATGGATTCTTTGATTGCTGAGCGTAAAAGAGGAATTTTTAGCTCGCTCGAAGTCATTTCTCGGCGAGTGTCGTTCACTTGTCTTTGCAGTTTAAGTAATTCAATTCGTGGTACCACCCCTTCATCGGCGAGAGGTTTGGTGATATCCAGTTCTTGGCGAGCAAACTGGTAGCTCTGTTTTAGGTTTCGAACACGCGCTTTAATCTCAACTAGGTCTTGCTGTTTCTGTTCAACTTGTTGATCAAAAACGGAAAGCTGGTTTCTCAGATTATTGAGATCTTGACGGTATTCTGCTTTTTGACGATTAACCAGTTGAGGTTGAAGTTCATAGAATTTAGGTGGGAACGCAAGCTTGCCATAATCGAGAGTGACACTTTTCTTCCATTCTTTTTCAGAGAATTCTTCGTTGATGACAACACTGGTCAGGGAAGCGGAAAGCATTAACACGTTGGCGGTCAAGTTCGCGACTTGTTGTTCACGTTCGCGGAAGTCAGAACGGAATCGTGTGTCATCGATTAACAGCAGTTGTTGACCTTTTTGAACGCGTTGGCCTTCTTTAACTAAGATCTCTTTAACCAAGCCACCTTCAAGGTTTTGTACCACTTGGATCTGAGAGGAGGGGATCACTTTGCCTTGGCCAACGGTAACTTTGTCGATCTCTGCCCATGCAGACCACCCAATAGCAGCAATAAAAAACAGAACGATCACCCACAACATAATTCGCGCACTGGTGGGCGTATTGAGGAGTAGTGCCGCTGTTTTATCATCGACATACTCAAGCTCGGTCTCGTTCAATTTGCTGAAATTTTTCTGACTCATAACAGTCCTTGTTCGCTAAATAAAAGTGCAAGCCTATTGAGTGTATTCTTACTTTTGATAAATGTTAAGATTTTGCTCATTTAAATCTTTGAATTTATATATTTTTTAAGACTTATCGGTTCTTGAAATCTGTTTTATCGAGTTGGTGCTTTCTTAGTTTGTCATACAGTGTTTTTCGCGACACCTGCAGCTCTTGTTGTACCTCTTTTAAACGACCTTGATGGCGATGTAGCGCCTCAATCAAGATAATTTGTTCAAAGCTATCGGTGCGTTGGTTCAACGACTGTTGTTGCTCTTCAATGCTCATATCGAGTTCATTTTGCTCATCAGTATCGCTGTCGAGCGACGGCTGCTTAATTTGAGTCAGCACTCTGAGTTCAGCATGTTGGCGAAGCTGACGAATGTTCTCAGTCCAATGCGTTGTAATGAGTCGCCGAATCTCTTTTTCTGTAATGACGGGTGGCGGCAGTTGATAGCGACTGGCTGCACCACGAGCAAAGTGTTTGAACAAAGAGCCAATATCTTCCGTTCTTTGCGCCAAGGGTAGTAAATTAAATCGGCGCAGTTCACCTGTAATTGTAGTAGGAACTACTGTAGTTGCGATAATGATACAAGTTGCATTGGTCTTGCATGAGTTTTCACGAAGTAGAGTAGGTTTTAGGTTCGCTAACCACAGCCATTGATCCTGAGTTAGTGCTTCTGTCTCATGGATATAGAGTGTTCCACCTTGATGCTTCAAGAACAGTTGCAAAATAAACTGATGGAATGTCGCTTCGTCACTGCGTGGCAAATTAAACGCAGCGACAGGGCAAAGCTCCGCGGTTTGATGACTGTGTAAATCATGGGTGTATTGTGCTGTGACCCTTTTCCCCGTCCCTAAATCACCAACAAATAATAGAAGTGGGTTAGTTTTGGTATCTAGGGTGATCAATTCTCGGCGTAATGCCTGCATTGATGGTGATTGACCAATCAGTTTCGGGCCAACCTGATTTTGCATTGCCAACTCTTTACGCAATAGGTTGTTCTCTTCAACCAGTGCGAGCTTATCTGCGGCTTTTTTAACGGCAGTGAGTAGGGCATCGACCACAAATGGCTTTTCCAGAAAATCGTAAGCACCGGCTTTCATCGCTGATACCGCGGTTTGCACGTCACCATGTCCGGTAAGTACGATGACCTGAAAATGAGGGTTTTGGCTCAGTAATTTTTGCGTTAATTGAATGCCATCCATCACTGGCATGTGAATATCGGTGATGACAATTCCGGCTTGCGTGGTATCTATTTTCTTTAATGCCTCAATAGCATTGGGAAAGCAGACGATATCGATGCCTTCAATGAGCATGGCTTGTTCTACGGAGTCTCGAATGGCGGGTTCATCGTCGACAAAATAGAGTTTAGGCATAGAGTGCAAAAGTCGAGTCCTTAGCTGTAGGTGAGATTAGCAGTAATGTGAAATTCGTTTTCCGTTAACAATAACAACGGCGTGTTAGCCCTTATCGTTATATAACGGGATGTTTAGCGAGAATACCATGCCTGAAGGCTCTAACCGGTTCGCGCTGATCGTGCCGTGATACGCTTCAATAATCCGTTTCGATATTGAAAGCCCTAGCCCTAAACCTTCCGGTTTGGTGGTAAAAAACGGGTCGAACAGCTGTTCTAGCTTATCGTTCGGCATGCCAATTCCGTTATCCCAAATGATCAGCTGACAAGAGTCATGATGCAGTTGCCATTCGATGCCTATCTGTGGGCTAGCCTGTTGGTCAACGCTTTCCAGGTTTTGTTGCTCCTGCAAGATTTTCTGTTCAAGAACTTGATGTTGCAGCGCTTGAGTCGCGTTGTGAATCAGATTCACCAGTACTTGCTCGAGTTCGGTTGGATGAATCGCAATATTGATGTCATCTGGCACCGTGCTTAGCCTTAGCGTAATTCCTTGCTTGATCATCAGCGCACTGAGAATACTGGTGGCGTTGTTGACCGCTTGGTGCAGGTTCGCCATATGATGCTCTTGTTTAGTGACCTTGCGAGTAAAGACTTTGAGTCGCGCGATGATGTCGGTAATGGTGTTGTTGAGGCCAATCATTTTCTCAAGATTGCTTTTCACCAAATCGGTTCGTTCCATTTCAAGCAGTTTTAAGCTGTTCTCACTGTAGGTTCGCAACGCTGCAAGCGGTTGGTTGATTTCGTGGTTAATGCTCGCTGACAGCTCGCCGAGTACCGCTAATTTCGCGGTTTGTGTCAGCTCTTGTTCTGTCTGTTTCAACTTGGATTGCGACTCTTGGTATTGAAAAAGGGTTTGTTGCAGCTGTTGATTGGATTGCTTCAAGTAGTGAGTGCGTTTATCAACGGTTTGCTCTAGGTTTTGGTTGAGTCGGGTCAACGCCACTTTCGCGAGATAAGTCTGGCGCCACGACCAAGCGATGAGCATCACCAAGCTATAAATCACCACGAAGATGACATCGATCTGAAAGATTTTAATAAGTTCAGCTCTGGTCTCTTTTAGTGCGACAACTTGGTACTGGTTGTTGCTGACCGTTGCAGGGTAAAGATTAAAAGCACCAAGCTTGAATAACTGGTTGGCGGTGAGCTCTTTTCGGATTTCATTGGATTGAAGGTTGCTAGATTGATTGGTATTGCTCGCTTCTGACTGAGAGCTTGAAGGACGAAAGGCTTCGATGATCGAAATTTCGCTTTGACCGTATTGGCGTTGAAGTGCGATATCCGTTTGTTGTTGCTGCGTTAATGGCAACAATGAATGGTAAAGCCACGGAGCTTGGCTTGATAGAAAGACCACTTGGTTAGAGTCGAGTACTACGATCTCAAAATCGTCGCTGGTCAGGATGTTTTCGAGATTTTCTAAGCTCACTTTTACGGTGATAACGCCAACAACTTCCTTGTCGATATACAGAGGTGAAGACAGAAAATAACCTCGTACGTTCGAGCGAGCGCCTAGCGCGACATATTGTGTGTTGTTACCTTGAATGGCAGAAGCAAAGTAGGGACGAAACGAGAAGTTCTCACCGACAAAGGTACGAGGCTTTTGGTAATTACTGGAAGCGACCACAGTACCGCTCGGGTCGTGAATATAGATGGTGTCGGCCTGGCTTTGATTCGACCATTCAAACAGCAATTGATTGAGCTGCGCGGCGGAAATCGATGAGTCAAAATAAGAGAGCAAGCGCGGGTCATGGCTGAGCAAATCTGGGATCTGTTTGAATTTATCCAGCTCAGAATCGATTTGTAGATTGGCTTTATTCGCCGCTTCATCGAGTTGCTGAGTGACGATTTTTTCTTGGAATTGTACTGCCATAAAGTGGGTTGCGGTCAGCCCTGCAGCTCCCAATAACAATGAGAATAAAACAAAGGGCGTCATTAGGTTAGGCAGTATTTTGGTCACTCGGATCTCAGCTTGTCATCGGTTTGTATAAAGATTATCAATATGATGGAGAGAGTACCGAGATCTTGTTAACACAGAGCACCTTCTGTGAGACAAAACCATGGCTTAGACTTGTGTTTCAAAGGATTACGGCGCAAAATCACAAAAAAATTAAAAGGAGCAACCAAATGGAACTGACAGATATTCGTCGCGAATACGCTAAGGGTGGATTGAGACGCAAAGACTTGGCCGCAGACCCGATTGAGCAATTCAATCTATGGCTAGAGCAAGCCATTGAAGCGAAGTTGACGGACCCTACTGCCATGACAGTTGCTACGGTTGATGAAAATGGTCAGCCATTCCAACGAATTGTTCTGCTGAAGAATGTTGATAAAGACGGGTTCGTTTTTTACACCAACTTAGGTAGCCGCAAAGCGCACCAGCTTGAGCACAACAGCAAAATCAGTTTGCACTTCCCTTGGCATCCACTCGAACGACAAGTTCATATTACGGGCACGGCTGAAAAGCTGACCGCTATGGAAAATATGAAGTACTTCTCGTCACGTCCAAAAGAGAGCCAATTGGCCGCGATTGCAAGTAAGCAGAGTAGCCGCATTTCAGCGCGTGGGATTTTAGAAGGTAAGTATCTAGAGCTTAAACAGAAGTTTGCCAAAGGCGAGATTCCTGTGCCTTCTTTCTGGGGTGGCTTCCGAGTTCGTGTTGATAGCATTGAGTTCTGGCAGGGTGGTGAACACCGCTTGCACGACCGTTTCTTGTTCTCTCGCCAAGACAACAGTTGGGATATTGATCGTCTAGCGCCTTAGGCTGCTTGATCGCTTAGCTGCTTAACAGATCCAAAAGTGCCGTTGATTAGACTGATCAAATCAACGGCATTTTTTTGTCTGCATTTTCAGCTGAACAGTCAATCAGTCACTGTGAAGAACAACAGAGATCTGTTTTTTGAGCAGAGTTTCTGGGATCACTGAGCCCAATCCTGAATCCAATGCATACTCAATCAATTGGCTTTTACTGCGTGCATCAAACTTCTGTTTCAATCTGGCGACATGACCTTCGACCGTTTTGATTGAAATGTTTAACGTCAACGCGATGTACTGTGGTTTCTTGCCGAAAAGCAGTAAGAACAGTACCTCTGATTCTCTCGAAGTCAGCCGCTTTTGCAGCTTAGACACGCGCGGCTCTGACCCCGCAAGCGATGCCTGATCGCCTTTTGTCCCTGTGGCCTGACAAACCCAATGACCAACCTCTAAGATCGCGGTATCGGTAAGCTCTTGGCCATAGAAGATGGTGCCTTGGACGTTGTCGTCATCATCAAGCCAAGGGGTTTTGGTAAAGATATGGGCGTGCCAGCGTCCGTCTGGATAGGGGTGAATATCGAGAATCTTAAGGGTACTGCGTGTATCCATCACATGTTTATCTTGAGCCCTGAAATCTTGTGCGCACTCCGTGGTTTGACTGGGCATGTCGAAGTCGGTCAAGCCAGTACAAGTCTCATTGGGTTTTAAGCCAATCAATTGGTTGTAAGCAAGGTTGGCGTACACGAAGACCGAGTCAGTATCTTTGCAGCCCCAGCAGCCTGGAAGTTGTTCGAATAAAGAACGATGTATGGAGTTGAGTGGATCTGGCAAGGTTTTATCTCGTGTGTTGCGATGTTGCAATAATATCAGTTTCTTATAGCGCTGCAATGGCAATTAGAGTACGAAAAATAAGGGGTGACTGACAGTTAAACGGACTGTTGATTAACTGTGTCAATCACGGAGAATCGATGGGCATAAAGGGTGATAATCAGGCAAAAAAAAGCCAGCCTGAAGAGGGGCTGGCTAAAGACAAGATATGCCTTGTCGACATGTAGAAGATTTTCAGTCTAATTTACGAGGGTCAGGTAAATTAAACTGAGGCATCAATTTGATACCCAGAGTGACTTACTACTCTATCGACGAATCTACTCCCAGGAGTGCTTATGCATAAGGGGGGAATTCCCCTATAAATGTTGCTCAATGTGATAATTGAGAACCTAGAGTAAATATTTGGGGTTCTGAGCCTATGACTGGGAGCCTACAGCTCTCGTACTACTCGGAATCCTAGATAGTTCGCTGCCGTTGAAGGCGGTACGTACAGTTCGTTAAACACTTTTGCTTCTTCAGGAGAGAAGCTCCACGCGCCACCTTTCGCTAGGCCTTTCTGAACGGTTGTCCATTCCCATACATTACCCACCATGTCGTAGAAGCCTGTTGGTGTTGGTTGGAATGACTTAACCGGAGATGTACTAACGTTTGACCATGGTGTACCCGCCCAGCCAGTGTTGGCTTTGCCTGAACGGAATTCATTGCCCCACCAGAAGTTGGTGTCTTGGCCAGCTCTTGCTGCAGCTTCCCACTCTTGTGGTGTTGGCAAGCGGTAAGTGAAGCCGGTGTTTTTAGATAACCAACGTGTATAAGCTTTGGCATCGTTTTGGCTAACACAAACTACCGGTGAGTTATTAGCTTGCTTAAAGCCTGGGTTCTGCCAGTCTTTATCTGAAACGGTTGTGATCTCTGCATTGACGAATGTATCGCAGGTGTTCATCAGCTCAGCGTCTGTCTGGTAGCCTGTGTTTTTTACGAATGCTTTGAAGTCTTGAACACGGGTTGGTGTTGCGGCTAATGCAAACGGCTGTTTGATCGTCACTTGTTGTGCGTTATTTTCACCCAGTAGGTAGCGACCCGAGCCGACAACAATCATTTCAGGGCTCTGAATGTCGTTACCCATCGGATCGGCAAACTTGGTGCCGACATTTAATGAATTCTGTTTCGCTTGCAATACGGCTCGTAGGTTGTGATCGCGGGCTATCTTCAGCTCTTGATGGAAAGAAAGGTAGCCTTCTTTTTCGATCGTGACCATGTGTTGGCCCGTCGGTAACATCACTTCAACCGGTGTACTGCCATAGTTCACGCCGTTGATAGAAACATTGTCGTTGTATTGATTTGAACGCACCACCAAGTTAACCCAAGCAACTTCTTTTTGCTGGTCGTTGGCTTGTTGCTCGCTTTGTGTGAAACAGTTTGATGACTGAATACCAAGCAGGCGACAAGGTGTGTTCTTATCTGGACGAGTTTCTAGGTTCGCCGCAATCACCGCTCGGTAACGGTTATCTTCAGAGAAGCCAGAGGATTTCACTTTGTGTTGCAGAACGTGAATGTTCAGCGAAGCAGACGCAAGGTGCTCTTTCACTGTTTTCGATTCAGTCGCGTTATCGATTAGGCTGTGTTGGAATTGTTTTACCGCTTTTTGAAGTGCCAAAGTCACCGTTTGGTCTGAACACTGCGCCAGTGTCATATCGCTGCTGCAACGGTTGGTAAAGCTAACAGTTTGCTCTTCCGTCTGAGTGATCTCGTATCTTAGTCGCTCTGCTCTTGCTCTTAGCTTGTCTTGGTTTAGGTTTGCGATTGAAGCTTCTGCCGCGGCTTTCTCGGCTTGGATAGCCTCAAGCTCCATCACCAAGCCTTGCTGCTTTTGCTCTGAGTCTGAAATCGCAAGTTTGCCTTCTTTTACGGTTTTCCAAGCGTCTTGGAAGCGTTTTTGAGCAAGCGAGATATCGAAATCGGGATCATCAATCATGCGCGTGTAATCTTGCTCTAGGCTGGCTTTTGCCTTTGCGAGTGTTTGCTCTGCTTGAGCTGATAACTCAGCTAGACGTGCCGTTTGCTGCGCCTGATTGTCGACTTCGTTTTGTTTGTCGGCTAATTTCTTTTCAACAGCCGTTAAGTCGGCATGCTTTTCAAAAAGTGAGCTTTCAATGTCGGTGACAGATGACGCGATCGCTGGTGGTGTTGCCTCAGCAAAAACAGCTGGCGTCATTAAGCATGGAGCAAGTGCAAATAATAGAGTAGGAAGACCTTGGCGCATGATGGGCTACTTCAATCGTAATTTAGGTTAATCGAATATTCTAAACGAGAACGCCATTTCGTCTGCAGCTACTGTTTATAACGATAAAACAAGGTTATAACGACCATACAAATTTGTAACGATCATACAGTTTATAACTATCAACAAAATGGCGAGTGTTCATTCAGCTTTGTGAAATAGGCACGGCTATCTGATATCGAGCTAAGCGTTTTGAATTGGCTCAGGCTCTATATACAAAGGGTGTTTAGCTTTCTTTGCTAGGAAGAAGCTTAACCCAAATCGTGTCGCTGCCGTTGATGGTAACTGTGCGGTTGTAAGACTCGTAACCTTGTTTTGAAATGGTTACTTGGTGACGACCACTTGGTAGCGCAACCTCAAGAGGGGTGCTGCCATACTTAATGCCGTTGATGGTTACTGAGTCGTTGTACTGATCAGAACGTACCGTCACGTTAGCCCACTGTTTGTCACTCTTCTTAACGACTGCTGCGTCACTGCCTGTTAAACAGTAGCGAGTCGAAACATTCAATAGGTTACATGCTGCAACTGCTTCAGGTTTTGCTTGAAGTTGAGCTTGCATCTGCATGAAGTAAGAGTTGTTACCAGAGAAGCCGCTCTTGATCGCTTGGCTGTCTTGAACATGGATATTCAGCTGAACACCTTGTAAGTTTTGCTTCGCAAGTGTGCTTTCTGTGAGCTGCTCAAGTAATTGGCTCTTGAACGTTTGCACGGCTTTTTGATTGGTCAGGTGTTTACCCTGTGCAGTACACTCACCAAGTGTCATTGTTGATGAACATGTGGTGGTATAGCTGGTTTCAAGCACCGCACTTTCACGCAGTTCTGTTGCGATACGTTTTACGCGAGCTTCAACTTTTGACTCTCTCAAGTTTGCCAGCTCATTATTCAGGCGAGCTTGCTTTTGCTTGATTTGAGAAAGGTGAATTTCGCTCTCGTTGATCGCTTGTTCGTTATCTAGCTGAGACGATTGATTCTCTTTAACCGCAGCCCAAGCGTCTTGGTAACTTTTCTGGAAAGAGACTAAATCTGTTTCTGGATCTTCAAGCAAGCGACTGTACTGTTTGTCGAGTACAGACTTGGCTCTGTTACGTTTTGCCTTAAGTTCTTCACCTTCGCGCAACAACTTGCTGTTCTTGTTTTGAAGTTGTTTTAGGTTTTCAGTCGCCGATACTTTGGTTGCTGAAATACGCTCAATATCTGAGTTTTTCTCTGTTAGCTTTGCATCGATAGCTGAAACGGGATCGACTTGATTCAGTTCTTCAGCGGATACCGATGCAGATACCCAAAGTGGGGATAGCGCAAGTAAAAGCGCTGAAATTCGAAAGTTAGTCATAGGTCCCTGCAACTTGTAGATTGAAAATTGGCTCGTTAATAAAGTGTCTACTTCCTAGTTGTGAGTCACTAGTTATTAGCAATTAACACAGTACCCGTCTTTATACCGTTTTATTGCTATCCAATCTACTCAAAAGCCAAGTTTCGGTACTTCGGATACACTTTTTACAGGCTTATAGCCAATTATTTGAGCTATATAAGAAAATTTATTCATTATGTTGGCGTGAAAAAGCATTTATTGACCACATGGTTTTTCGTGCTTGTGTGATTGCTTGTGAAGTCCCTAAACTCGCCGGAACGATTGGTTTTACAATGCCCGTAGTTTGTACACTCTTGATCATCCTTCCGGAGGCATGATCAAGATGATCGCGATAATGATCTTTTCATTCTCGCGAGCAAATAACTCTCATGAGCATTTACAAATTCATCTTATGCGCATTTAAGAGTATTATTCTTACTATGTTGACCCGAGTATTTTTCTGTCATGTCTAAACCTTTACCCTTTCCTAACCTAGACCTTTCTCCGCTAGGCCTTACTGGCCCTCGTCCTGCTGAGATCATCACTTTGCCATCGCATATGGATTGCCACGATCACCATTATTCTCAGGTGGTGATTGGTTTAAAAGGTCAGGCGGAATTTGAAGTGAGTGGTAAGGGGAATCTTGTTGGCCCAGGACAAGGTTGTGTGGTGACAGCGAGCTCTGATCATGCTTTCGGCGGAGTGGTTGGTCAGTCGGATATTCTCGTGCTCAACATGCCTATGCCAACCGATGATGACCCTCTGATGCTAGAGAAGATTAACCAGTTAGAATCATCGAACGTCTACTTCCAATTAGATGCGCAAATTCAAAAGCTTATCCATATGTTGGTGCAAGAGATGCAGGCCAGTCCTGATGATCTGTTATTAAGCCGTGCGTGCAATGATACGGTGATTGCATTGATGCAAAGGCACATCTCGGCATTTGAAACCTCAATCAAAGATTCACGCTTTGATCTTGAAGCGTTGGATCGCTACATAGAACAGCATTTAGCAAACAAGATCTCCGTCGCGCAGCTTGCGGGTAGTGTGTTCTTGGGTGAAAGCCAGTTCCATATGTTATTCAAAGAGCAAATGGGCATTACCCCTCACCAGTACGTTCTTGGCAAGCGCATCGACCGTTCTCGTCGTTTAATTGAACAAGGTAATCTAAGCCTTGGTCAGGTCGCTGAACTGGCTGGTTTCTCCGGTCAATCTTCCTTTACTCACACCTTTTCACGCCTTCAAGGCATGTCACCATCCCAATACAAAAAGAAAATTTCTGTTAAATAGTGAAACAAAACGGCATATTATTTTAAAGTTTCATATGTGACCTTGTGTTTGTTTTGTTAATAAAGCGAGTTTTTAGCAAAAAACTCGGAGTTTTTGACAAGTAATCCTTATATACTCTAAATACACTGCAGCCATTGTAGAGATCCCGAACTCTTTTCGGGTGTGAGATTAAGGAAAACGCATGTTTACAGCTACTGATGTGTTAAAGCCAGAATTCAATGAGCAGTCGCTTGCTGATCTTTGGACGCTTATCTCACCATTATATATGGTGGATGAAACCCAATGGCTAGAGCAACTTCTGCCGCTAGCTACCCCTTCTGAGTCTGAAAAGCAGCAAATTACAGACAAAACGACGTCGTTGATTGAGTCTATCCGTGCGGATAAAACATCTATTCAGATGATCGACGCCTTGTTGCTTGAATACAGCTTAGATACTCAAGAGGGCATCTTGCTAATGTGTCTGGCGGAAGCCTTGATGCGTATTCCTGATTCGGCAACCGCTGATGCGTTGATTCGCGACAAACTTAGCGTTGCGGATTGGAAATCTCACCTGAAGAATTCTGACTCGGTTTTTGTTAACGCATCAACTTGGGGCCTAATGCTAACAGGCAAGGTGGTTGGACTTTCATCTAAAGAGCAGAGTGCAGGTCAAGCGGTTAACCGTTTAGTGAACAAGCTTTCTGAGCCGGTGATTCGTAAAGCGATGCACCAAGCGATGAAGGTGATGGGTCACCAATTCGTTCTTGGTCGCAGCATTGCTGAAGCGCAGAAGAACGGTAAGTCTATGCGTGACAAAGGTTTTACCTACTCATACGACATGCTAGGTGAAGCGGCACTGACCACTGCTGACGCAAACAAATACTTCAAAGATTACCTAATGGCGATTGAAGCCGTAGGTCGAGACACATACGTCTCTTCAAAATCTAGCCCAGCACCGTCTGTTTCTATCAAGCTTTCTGCGCTTCACCCACGTTATGAAGTGGCGAATGAAGACCGCGTACTGACTGAGCTATGCGACACGCTAGAGCAGTTACTGCGCCGTGCGATTGAGCTTGATGTTGCGATCACGATTGATGCAGAAGAAGCGGATCGCCTAGAGCTTTCGCTTAAGTTATTCGAAAAACTGTATCGCAGCGAGCTAGTGAAAGGCTGGGGCAAGTTTGGTCTGGTTATTCAAGCGTATTCAAAGCGTGCGTTACCGGTTCTAGTTTGGCTAAACCGCCTAGCAAAAGAGCAGGGTGACTTAATCCCACTTCGCCTAGTTAAAGGTGCTTACTGGGATAGTGAGATCAAATGGTCACAACAAGCTGGTTTCGATAACTACCCTGTTTACACTCGCAAAGAAGCGACTGATGTAGCCTACCTAGCGTGTGCGCGTTATCTATTGAGCCCAAGTGTTCGTGGCAATATCTTCCCGCAGTTTGCTAGCCACAATGCTCATACGGTTTCCGCTATTGCAGTGATGACAGACCATAAAGACTTTGAATTCCAACGCTTACACGGCATGGGTGATTCACTTTACAACCATGCAATGGAAGCTTACCAACAGTCGGTACGTATTTACGCGCCAGTTGGTAGCCATAAAGATCTACTGCCATACCTAGTACGTCGTCTGTTAGAGAATGGTGCAAACAGCTCGTTTGTACACCGTTTGGTTGATGCTCGTTGCCCTGTAGCAGAGCTAACACAGCATCCAGTCGACATGCTTTTGGCATTCGATACGTTGAACAACACTAAGATTCCTCTGCCGCCAGCGGTATTCCCTGAGCGTAAGAACTCATACGGTGTGAACATTGATATCGAGAGCGAAGCGCATCAGTTTGAAGAGCAAGTAAAAGGCTTTTTGAACAATCAATGGACTGCTGGACCTGTGATCAACGGCGAATCTCTTGCCGAAAGCATGATCAAGGCTGATCAGAATGTTGAACAAGTAACAGCACCTTACGATCGTCGTATTAGCGTGGGTCAGGTGGCTTTTGCAAACCTTGATCATGTTTCCGCAGCGATCACTGGTGCAGACGCCGCATTTGCTGATTGGAATGCGACATCGGTTGAAACCAAAGCCGCTGCGCTTGAGAAGTTGGCGGATCTGATGGAAGAAAACCTGGCTGAGCTGGTGGCAATTTGTCATCAAGAAGCGGGTAAGACAATTCACGACAGCATTGATGAAGTGCGTGAAGCGGTCGACTTCTGTCGTTACTACGCAAAACAAGCGAACAACCTACAAGGTTTTGAGCTAAAAGGCTTTGATGGTCTAACTCGAATCGCTTCGCGACAAGGTCGTGGTGTATTCGTTTGTATCAGCCCTTGGAACTTCCCATTGGCGATCTTCCTTGGCCAAATTACAGCTGCACTAGTGGCGGGTAACACGGTTGTGGCGAAACCTGCAGAGCAAACAAGCTTAATTGCAGCTCGCGCAGTGGAATTGATGAATGAAGCGGGTTTCCCTGCTGGCACGATTCAGTTACTACCGGGTCGTGGCGCTGAGATCGGCAGTGCGCTAACCAGTCATGATGCGATTGCGGGCGTTGCCTTTACGGGGTCAACACCAACAGCACAACGTATCAACGTGTCATTGGCGAGTCGTAACGCTAAGCCTGTTCCGTTTATCGCGGAAACCGGTGGTCAGAATGCGATGATCGTCGACAGTACCGCACTGCCTGAACAGGTAGTCCGTGATGTTATTCGTTCGGCATTCGCTTCTGCAGGTCAACGTTGTTCTGCGCTACGTGTGCTTTACATTCAAGAAGACATTGCAGATCGCGTGATTGGACTAATTCACGGTGCGATGGATGAGCTAAGCGTTGGTATTCCACATCTTCATAAAACGGATGTGGGCCCAGTTATCGACCAAAACGCGAAGCAGAAGTTGATGACGCACCTAGAAAATATGACTAAGACCCAGAAGAAAGTGGCTCAACTTTCTCTAGGAGCGGATTGTGAACATGGTGACTTTGTTCCACCAAGTGCATTTGAAATCGATGACATCAGCTGTTTGAAAGAAGAGCAGTTTGGTCCTGTACTGCATATCGTTCGCTTCAAAGCGAGTGAGTTGACACAAGTAGTAGACCAAATTAACCAAACCGGTTTTGGTCTAACTATGGGTATCCACAGCCGTAACGAAACAACTTACCGTTGGATCGAGAAACACATTCGTGTGGGTAACTGCTACATCAACCGTGACCAAGTGGGCGCTGTTGTTGGTGTTCAACCATTCGGCGGTCAAGGTTTGTCGGGTACTGGCCCTAAAGCGGGTGGTCCTCACTACCTATACCGCTTTACTGATGTTCATTTTTCTCAATCACAAGACAAGGCATAAGGAGCAGTATCATGGTTCATCAAGTGACAGGTTTTTCTGATGCTTTGTTAGCGTGGGAACAATGGAATCTTACCGACTTTGATCATAAGAGTGCTCAGGTACTTGCATTCAAATCAGAGATCGAAAGCCAATCTACGTCTTTGGCGGCAGTGGCAACTTATCACCTAGAGCAAGCCTCTGCGCTGCTTTCTGAGCAGCACCTAATGGCTGGCCCGACTGGTGAAACAAACGAGCTGTATGCTGCAGGACGTGGTGTGGCTTTGGTGATTGTTGATGATTGCCAAGACAAAGAGCCAGCACTGCAAACAGCAACCGCGATGATTACCGCAGCACTATTAGCGGGTAACAGCGTGCAATTGTGCAGTGATGACGTGCAATTCAACACCTTGATCGCTGATGCAGCGAAACAAGCGAATTTACCGACGAACTTGGTGCAGGTTGCTTCGTACGACGCGGCTCAACAGCTGCTGTCTTGCGATGTACGTAGCGCAGGTTACGTAGGTAACTCACAAACGGCTCAAGCTATCAATTTACAACTTGCTAAGCGTGACGGTGCCATCGTCAGTTTAGTAGCTGAAACGGATCTGACAGCAATGCATGTTGCTCACGATCCACACTTATCGCTGCGTTTCATTACCGAGCGTACGCGAACTATAAATATAACAGCCGTGGGCGGTAACGCGACCTTGCTCGAACTTGGAAGCGAAGCTCACTAACCTTCAGTAACATTGGCTCTAAGCACTTTTGTTTTCTCCATTGTTGGTTTCACCATCTTTGGATTTAACTCATAGTGCCTTGGAGCCTCAATACCTAACTCAATGCACTCGCTTGCCTTTACGGTGAGTGTCTTGCATTGAATTAGGTATGGAAGGCTTTTTACAAATGAGGACTATCAAATGATAGAAAACAGTTTTGCAATAACGACGACGTTCATTGCGTATCTAATTATGATGCTGGCAATCGGTGTTATTGCTTACAAACGTACTTCTAGCTCGACAGACTACTTCCTAGGTGGTCGTTCGCTAGGCCCATGGCCTGCTGCACTTTCTGCTGGTGCATCAGACATGAGTGGTTGGCTACTACTTGGTCTACCGGGTTACGCTTATGCTGCTGGTTTTGAAGCATTCTGGCTTGCTGGTGGCCTGCTAGTTGGTACTTGGGCGAACTGGTTAATCAGTGCTAAGCGTCTGCGTACTTACAGCATTACAACAGAGTCACTGACGCTACCTGAGTTCCTATCTCGTCGTTTCAATGATAATTCTAAGCTGATCCAAACAATTTCTGCTTTCTTTATCCTTTTATTCTTCCTTTTCTACACAAGTTCTGGCTTGGTAGCAGGTGGTAAATTGTTTGAAACAGTATTCGGCCTAGATTACACAACAGCGGTAATCATCGGTACAGTATGTGTGGTTTCTTACACGCTATTTGGTGGTTTCCTTGCGGTATCTTGGACGGATTTGGTTCAAGGTCTGCTGATGTCTGCTGCGCTATTGATTGTACCAATCGCAGCGATGAACGGTGGTCTTGGTCAGCTATCGACTGATCTTCACAACATCAACCCAGAGCTTCTCACGCTATGGAATGATGTGAAAGGTGAGCCACTTTCTGCTATCGCGATCATCTCGCTAGCGGCATGGGGTCTAGGTTACTTCGGTCAGCCACACATCCTTGCTCGTTTCAAAGCAACACGTAGCAACAAAGACCTAACAACAGCGCGTCGTATCGCGGTGGTATGGTCTGCTCTGTCTATGGTTGGTGCAATGCTAGTAGGTCTGGTTGGTCTAATCTACGTGACTAACTCTGGCGCGCCTAAGCTAGACGATGGCGAGAAGATCTTCATGCTTCTTGTGAACGCGATGTTCCACCCAGTAATCGCAGGTATCTTACTTGCTGCAATCCTAGCGGCAATCATGAGTACTGCGGATTCACAGCTACTTGTATCTTCATCTGCACTAGCCGAAGATCTGTATAAGCAAGTACTTAAGAAAGATGCGACGTCTGAAGAGATTGTTCGTGTAGGCCGCTTCGCGGTTATCCTAATCTCTTTGATTGCACTTGTGCTAGCGATGACGCCAGACAGTTCAGTACTTGGCCTTGTGTCTTACGCATGGGCTGGTTTTGGTGCTGCATTCGGCCCAGCTATTGTATTGAGCCTGTACTGGTCTCGTATGAACCGTAACGGCGCTCTCGCGGGTATCGTGGTTGGTGGTGTGACTATCGTACTTTGGAAACAGTTCACGGGCGGTTGGTTCGATGTGTACGAAATCGTACCGGGAATCATCCTATCGACTCTTTCTATCGTTATCGTGAGTCTAATTACGGGCGAGCCTGAAGACGAAGTTAAGAAGCAACACGCTGAGTTCGAGAAGAACCTCGTTGAGCTAGACTAATTTACATTGTAAAAATACCAATGAATTAGCAAAAGACATGAACAATAGAGTCACTTCGGTGGCTCTATTTTTTTATGTGAGTACGACCTTTGTCTTATTTCAAATTAAGTTTATTCGAGGTTTTCTGATATTGAAATGGGGGTTTACAATGTAAATCGAAAGCGAAGGATCTTGAGCGAGAAATGAAAGGTCTGTCTTGTTGGTGGCGTGTGATGTCAAAAAATAAAACAGAAAATGGCTATTTTTTGAACTTGGCGCTCACTTTTGTGATTAGCTCGGTGAATTGTTGAACTGAATTAGACATGATGTGTCAATTGTCAGTAACCACTAAAGACCTATAGGACAAAGGTATGCCTGATCTCTATTGCAAAGGATGTAAAAAAACAACACTACATAAGTCTATAATGAAACGTTGTGAATCAGAGCCCGAGACAGCTTCTGGCCGTATGATGCAATGGACGTCAAAGCTATTTAGTGGAAACCTGCACTACGATATGGAAACTCAGCACTTCTGCCGCACGTGTAACTGCCGTTGCGAAACAGGAAGTACTGTACCCCAAATTGGTTTAGCTTAACTTACAGTAAGCGCTCACTAACTTAGATCAAAAAACCTCCGTTTTAGGAGGTTTTTGCGTTTCTATGCGGCTTTGAGTGCTAGCTCGGCAACAATGGCGTCGCCATCAATCTTCACATCCCAACCATAGTTTGAGTATTCATTTGCTAGTGCCTGAGCAACATCTTTTGATACCGTTACGTGTGTCCATGAACCAATACCGTAAGGTTTATATGCGAGTTCTTGCGTTTTCATAATAGAGTCATCCTTTCTCTTTGATAATTATATTATTCACTTTGGCCTATATCCTTTCTTTCGTTTCCGGCTCAACTTATTTGTTAATCGGGTCATTTCTATAATAATTTGTTAATAACCAGAGTTTGATTTATAAGGGTTCTTATCTATTTGTATGTGTTTATATCTGGCGTGAATATCATCCGTGCATTTAGTTTTTAAATGTGTGAGCGAGGTTTTCTTCGATTGCACTTGGTATGGAATATACTGAGCGGAATTTAGAATGTTTAAGGAATGTTATGTCTCAGCATCAGCTCGATCGTATCGATAAAGAGATACTAAGAATTCTGCATATGAAAGGGCGTTTACCTGTTGTTGAACTGGCAAAACAGGTCAACCTTACGACGTCACCTTGCTCTGATAGACTCAAGCGATTGGAGAAAGAGGGCTACATCACGGGCTATCATGCTGAGCTTTGTTCAGAAAAGCTGGGACTCGATGTTCAAGTCTTTATCCATATCCGTCTCGATCAGACTAGCTTTTCGATCTTCGACAAATTTGCCCAAGCCGTGGAAATGATGCCTGAGGTGGAAGAGTGCTACTCACTGTCGGGTGACTTTGACACCATGATCAAGGTTCGAGTGAAAGACATGAAGGCGTACCAAGCGTTTATGGCAACGAAGTTGGGCACCTTGCCTGGTGTGATTCAGACACGTAGTGAAGTGGTGATTGAAGAGCATAAAAAGGGCTTCGGCGTGAACCCTGAGTTGTTGGCAACTCTAAAATAGTGGCCTAATTTCGCTTACCAACGTGATTTAGATATAAAAAATGGAAGCAATAAGCTTCCATTTTTTGTTGAGCGTCAGATAAAGAGCAATCCGATAAACTTGTTCGCCTTAAAGCGTAATGGCCGCAGAGATTAAGCCAATCACACCACCGAATACACCGCCCCAAACCACAAGCCAGCCAAGGTGCTTCTTGATCATGGTCTGAACCATCTCTTTAACCAGCTTAGGTGTTAGTTCATTCAAGCGCTGATCGATGATCGCCTCAATGTTTTCTTTGATTTCATCCATCATCGCAGGCGATTCTAGCTCGTCTTTGATGGCATTTTTTACAGAATCACTCTTGCTGATTTCAATCACAGATTCTTGCATCTTCTCAACAAACGGCGCTTTCATTGGCTCTAGTGCTTCTGTGCCACCAAACATTGCCAACATACCGCCAAACTGAGAGTTCTCGATAACATGCACCAGTGAGTCGAATGCAGGGTTAAAGTCGATCTTCTGAATCACAGGCTCTAGATTGAGCGACTTTCCTGTCATCTCGCTGCTTAGGAAGCGGTCGATGTTACTTTCTGTAAAGAATTGCTCCATCATCAGTTGCTTGATGGCTGCCTTGAACTCTTCAAAGCGCGCTGGAATCACTCCAGAACCGTATAGGCCGGGTACTTTCTCGAACAACATGTGAATCGCAAGCCAGTTGGTGATGGCACCAGAAAAGGCGAATAGGCCTGCATAAAGCAAGTATTGGTTTGCTGTCGCATAGCCGCCAGCAAGCAGCGCTAACGCGATAACGTTAGTTAAGACACTTTTGTTCATGGTTGATCTCTAGAAAGAATATTGCGCGCATTTTAAGAAAAAAACGCCAAGAAAAAAACAAAAGGATCGATGAAGTTTATTGGACAGGTAGCAAAGAGCGCCAAATAGCAGGCATAAAAAAGGCTAGCCTCCCCCCGAAGTCTAGCCTTATTCCAGAACGCGCAAGCGAGGCGTCTTTGGTGTTAATGTCATTATATAATTACGACATAACATTCTGCCATGTGTAATTTACCGCTAATAAACAAATTGCTGTGAATCACATCGCACTTTTAAAATAGCACAAAAATTAAGCGTTTGTAGCTTGCTCAAGGTCATCGGCAATGAAGCCACCGGTTTGGTGATTCCATAGCTGCGCATAAATACCATTCTGGTTAATCAGCTCTTGGTGCGTGCCTTCTTCTACGATATTGCCGGCATCAAGCACGATCAGGCGATCCATCGCTGCGATGGTCGACAGGCGGTGTGCAATCGCAATAACCGTTTTGCCTTCCATTAGCTCAATCAAGCTCTCTTGAATCGCTGCCTCTACCTCAGAATCGAGTGCAGAAGTTGCTTCATCGAGAACAAGTAATGGAGCATTCTTTAGAAGAACACGTGAGATAGCCACACGTTGACGCTGACCACCAGAAAGCTTAACGCCACGTTCACCCACTTGAGCATCGTAACCAACGTTGCCAAACGGGTCGGTTAGCGTTTCGATAAACTCATGCGCGTGTGCCTGTTTAGTCGCCGCGTATACCTCTTCGTCTGATGCCTCTGGTCGACCGTAAAGAATGTTGTCTTTGATCGAACGGTGCAGCAGTGAGGTATCTTGGGTCACCATACCTATGTTGCTACGCAGAGAATCTTGAGTAACGCTCGAGATCTCTTGGTCATCAATCAGGATGCGACCACTTTCTACATCGTGGAAACGCAGTAGTAAGTTAACTAGGGTCGATTTACCTGCACCTGAACGGCCAACCAAACCCACTTTTTCACCCGGTTTGATGTTGAGGTTTAGGTTGTTGATCACCCCCTTATTCTCACCGTAGTTAAAGCTTACATTGTCGAAGTTGATACCGCCTTGTGGAACCTCCAGAGGCTTCGCGTCTTTCTTGTCTTCAATAGCAATAGGCTTAGACAGAGTTTTAATGCCGTCAATCACGGTACCAAGGTTCTCAAACAGACCACCAATTTCCCACATGATCCATTTCGACATGCCGTTAATACGCAGAGCCAAGCTGACCGCAATCGCGATTGCACCCACGGTGATTGCGCTATCTAGCCATAGGTAGATAGAGATACCCGCAATGCTGAACACCAATAGATAGTTAGCGAATTCCACGCAGATGTTGAAGCCGGTTACCAAGCGCATTTGGCGGTGCACAGTATCTAGGAAGCCTTCCATGCCTTCTTCGGCGTATTCGGTTTCTCTTTTACTGTGTGAGAACAATTTCACCGTCGCGATGTTGGTGTAGCTATCAACAATACGACCTGTCATCAGTGAACGAGCATCCGCTTGCTCTGAAGACACGTCTTTTAGCTTTGGCACGAAGTGCAGTTGAATACCGATGTAAACGAATAGCCAAATCAGCATCGGAGCCATCAAGCGCCAATCTGATTCAGCAAGCATGAACAGCATCGCCGTGAAGTAAACCGTCACGTAGACAAACACATCGACCATCTTGGTCACAGTTTCGCGCACTGCAAGCGAGGTTTGCATCACTTTGGTCGCGACACGTCCGGCGAAGTCATCTTGATAGAAGGACAGGCTTTGCTTCAAAAGGTAGCGGTGTGCTAACCAACGAATCGACATTGGGTAGTTGCCCAGCAAAGTTTGGTGAAGCAATAGCGAGTAAACACTGATCAAGATTGGCATCACAACCAACAGCAGAATACCGAGCCCCATCAATGTCGATTCGTTGTCTGCTAAGAAAGTGTCTGGGTTGCTTGTTGATAGCCAGTCGACCAATTGCCCCATGTAACCGAACAGCGCGACTTCGATGATCGCGATGGTCATGCTCATCAACCCGAGCAAAATCAATGGTTTTTCGAAACCTCGAGTGTAATGGCGGCAGAATGCCAGTATGCCAGTAGGAGGTTGTATCGGCTCTCCCTTTGGAAAGGCTTCAGTAAAGCCTTCAAATTTCTTGTACATAGATTTCCCTTTATAAACTAGTGCATCTATAAGCGACTGCATCGTTGGTGCAGCTTTGTTTTTATGGTCTTGATTCGAAATTTAACTGTCTTAGTTTGAAATTATATAAGCGCCCATGGGTTCTTATCAGTATTAAGTCATTCGATGGATTTTGTTCTAGCGCCTATTTAGGCACTTGGCTTTAAAACACTAAAACTTTGTCTAAGCGATACAGGAAAGGTCCAAAGAGTGTCTTTCATGACGCTTATTTTAGATTGAATTAGACAGGAAAAGTTAAGCTTATTTCAAACGTAATTGATTGTTATGCAACGGTGATAATCCTAACGTTAAATGGATTGAATTGTAATCAAAACTCGTGATGGGCGAGAAAATGGAATCAGAATATTTATCCATAAAGTGACTTAACGAATATGCATACAGTTGGTTCTTTCTGATGTGCTGTTATCTTGCAGTAAAAATTACCGATTAATCTAAGATCTGCAGTAATTGTTTGGGATAAATATTCAAATAAATATTCTTTTCAGTGAATCTTGTCGTAACAAGTTGTTTACAATTCTGAAGTAAATAAAAGATAGGGACGGTTGAAATGTTAAACCTACACAAAAAATCACTTCATATCACTAATGTTCAAAACGCCAATTGCGTTGTTATGGTGCCACCAAAAGAGTTTAAATTTAACGAAGAAACAGCACGTGATAACGAATTTCAGCACAGAGTTAATCTGACCGAAGCTGAGGTGAAAGTAGAAACGATGGCCGAATTTAAAGCTATGGTCGCTTCGTTGCGTAAAGAAGGTGTGCAAGTTGTAGAGTTTGATTACCCAGAATTGGGCGTTGAAACTCCGGATGCTGTTTTCCCAAACAACTGGTTCAGTACCTGTAGTGATGGAAGCTTATTCACGTTCCCTATGGCGTGTGAAAACCGTCAGAATGAAGTTAAGCCAAATGCTCTTATTGAAGCGTTAGAAGCGTCGGGTCGCATTGTTAACCATAGCGAGTCTCTAGAGTCTTACATCGCGCAAGGTTCTTATCTAGAGAGCACGGGCGTGATGGTTATCGACCATATCAACAAGACCATCTACGCTGCGCTTTCTCAGCGTTGTGACCGCGAAGTGTTAGAAGATTATGCGAAGCGCATTGGTTATTCTCGCGTGGTCTCGTTCCAAACGGCATTACCGTCTGGCCAACCGATTTACCATACCAATGTGATGATGGCGATTGGCGATAACTTCTGCGTGATCTGTGATGAAGTGATTCCTGAGTTTGAACGCCGCTTTGTGGTGAAGTCGCTTGCTAAAGATAAGCAGGTTATCTCTATCTCAATTGATCAGATGAACCGTTTCTGTGGCAACATCCTGCAGCTTGAAACCGTGAATGGCGACAAGGTGATCGCGATGTCTCAATCGGCTTACGATGCGTTTTCTCCAGCCCAGTTAGCTCAGCTTTCGACGCATGGAAAACTGCTGCCATTTAACGTGAAAACGATTGAAGACATTGGCGGTGGTTCGGTGCGATGCATGTTGGGTGAGGTGTTCCTACCAACACGAGTTAATCGCTTGTAACAAGTATAGAAAGTATAACAAGCACTCACTTTCAGTAATGAATCTTTGAATACCACTCTTATCGCAGAGTGGTATTTTTGTTTTTGTCTTTCACATATAAGAGAACAGAGCTCGATACAGGAGTCAACGCGCAAAAGCTAATGGAAATAAGCTATGAAGCGTCCTTAAAAGCTCTGTGTTCGATGAACTGAGCCGACAGTGTTACGACTTCTTTGGAGTAGACGAGCGCCGTGTGGTTGAGTTTGAGGGCGTAAGTATCCGTTGCTCCTCTCAGGTTGGCGTCTTCGAGTGTGACTGTGCCATCGCCCGGGTTTCTTCCCAGAACAATACGTCCGACTCCGGCGTTGTAGGTACCTGTAATCACGCCAATCGGCACATCAATATCGTAGTCACCCAGGCCATCGCTTAAGATCATTTTGCTCGAACCAAATATAAAACCAAGCCCATGATTCGACAGTGTTTTGGCGATAGTTGCCCCATTGTGCGGCGTCCCTGCGGTAATAATGCAGGTGTCGGCAAAATTGGGCTGATAAAACTTAAAGTAGTGACGAATGAGTAAGCCACCGAGTGAGTGACCAAAAAAATAGACCTCATCGTACTCATTAAAGCGAGCATTTACGAAGCGATTGAGGCGTTTGGCTGCAGAAGGGAAACGCAGCGAGTTGTAGGCAAACTTGTGCGTTGTAAAGCCGCGTTTTTTGAAGTTTCTATCCAGATACTGCATGATCAACGCAGGCATATATAGACCATGAATTAAAACTATATGTTTGTTTTTATTATTCATTTTTGTCCTCCGTCTGATGATGTCCCCAGTATATTTAGTCGCAAATCTAAACTCAATAAAACTTGCTACGAATGGGGCACAAAAGACAGAGGTGTACGTTATAAACAGTGCGTTCGTCATAGAGAAAAGGTGGGTTAGTCAGATCTCACTCCACCATACACATCTATGGTTAATCCGCCTTGTTTGGCGTAAGTATTGGGTGTTAGACTTTTTACCTTATTGAAGCTTCTCTCTAATGTCCTTTATCGCCAAGTTTTGCAATCCATGTCGAACTAAGCTCTTTTAATATCTTACGAATCAGTTCGCTGTGTCTATCTGTTTGACTTGCCGATATCTAAGGCACCAGTAAATCTTATGATTCTGAATTTTCAGTTTTGGTTAGCTCAGTATCACCTGCTTCACTTTTTGCTTCCGGTTCAACCAAAACTTTGATTACGCCTTTTTGTAGGATCAGGTTATTAGGGTAGGTGATAATGTTGCCCGAACTGTGTCGAAGAATAACATGGAACATGGTGATATCGATGATCACACCGCTGATGTCTTCGTCTTTCTCCGCGACTCTTACTCTGTCGCCAATGCGATAAGGGAAGACGAAAAATATTAGTACGCTGGCTGTGAGGTTACTTAGAATCGACCATTGCGCGAATAAAGCGACACCCAGCACCGCAAATATCGAAGACAAGAACAGAGAAATATCACCAAAACCCAAGTTAAGAACAATCGTAAACACAGCGATGAAGAGTAGAAACAGAACAATATTGAAACACTTAATCACGAACTGCTTTCGCTTCAATTCGACACGCTTATTTTCCGCTAATGTTTCTATCCAGTTCTTACCTAAGCGTTTGATCACCCAATACACAGTGATAAGAAGTAAACCTAAAACTACTTGTCTAAGCCACATATTGGATTGCAAAAACTCAACCATTAAATAAACCTCAATTTTTTCAAAATAACGACCTCTGCCGCTATGACCACGAGCAGCCCAACGCAAAATAGTGGAAATGCTATCGGGTTATCTGTTCCGGGTATCCCAGCGATATTGACACCCAGTAAACCGGTGAAAAACCCAGCAGGGAGGAAAATACCTGCAATGATAGAAAATAGGTACGTATTTCTATTCATTTTTTCAGCTTGTTGCTGACTTAGGCTCGCTAAAAATACATTAATTTGTTCGATGTAAAACTCAACAGACTCGTTAATTCTCAGGATGGTATCAAGGCTGTTCTTTATATGACTGTTGTGCTTACTCAATGGCGCAGGTAGGTCACTCATTAAATCTTCAAAAACGTATTTCTGTGGCTTCAAATAACGCCTTAGTCTGAGTAGCCTTGAATGTAGAGCGTTAATGGATCTTATGTCGATATTGGATGTAGATTCTAACTCGTCAATTAATAGTTCGACGGGTGCTAGGAAGGTTGAAATACTGTGGTTGATTCCACGGATCATGCCCAACAACACATCAGGTAATGATGTAGGGCCTTGGTTTTGTTTGAGATCAGATATCAGATTACTGACCGCTTTTGAAGGAACTTTACGTGTCGATATTAAAGTGCCTTTGTACCATAAGATGCGTAGGCTAAGCATGTCGTCAGGGTTAGCACCTTCGTTTAGATTAATGCCTCGCAGAATCATCAAAAAACAGTCGTGGCCAAATTGTTCGAACCGAGGGCGGGTGTCATCGGTGAGTAATGAATCGATGATGGCATTTGGAACCGTATTACTGTGGAGCCATTCTCTCAAACCGTCAGCATCTCTTTGGCAGTGATACCAAGTTGATTGCTCGAATGAGGCTGGGCTGGTGGTGTGTTCATGTGCCACCCCCTCAGAAAATTGCCAGCTTGAAATTATGAAAGCGTCCATTCATTTGTCCTTAATGATATGACGTAAACATTGATATTATGCGCCATTCAGGCGCGGTATTGAACTGAGCTTAATCGTGGTAAGTTCAATGAGCGATGTGAGTGAGATGAAGTCTAATAAGACATGTTGGTCTTTGGAGTACGACGGACTCTTCCATTATTGTCTCTATTAAATGTAGCTCATTGTTTCGTCGTTATAAATTAGCACTCTGGCTCCATGTTAGCGACGAAAAAAAGAAAAGACCGAGGTCTTTTCTTTTTAGGGGAAGTTGAGGAGAGCTTGTTCAGGCAACTCGAGTTTTCCGATGGTTTACATAAGTAAAAGCACTACCGACACGCAGCAAAAATGTCTTGGTTTTCTCGGTATTCTTTGGTTTGTACATCCATTAGGCCGAGTAAAGAGTCGAACAGGTTATCTTGGGAGAAGCTCTGTTCTTTGCCTGCCTTTCTTAAGCAGGTCTGGTTTATCCCTTTCTGCTCGGCGAAACCATCAGACATCCACATTATCATAGGCACATGGGTTTGCTCTTTCGGTGCCAATGAATAAGGCATGCCGTGTAAGTAGACGCCATTTTCTCCCAATGATTCTCCGTGATCGGAAATGTACATCAGCGCAACATTGTACTTATCGGTGAGTTTCTCTAGCTTCTGAATAGCCTGTGATAGAAAGAAATCTGTGTACAAGATGGTGTTGTCGTAGGTGTTGACCACTTGCTCTTTGGTGCAGTTTTCGATATCAGAACGTGGGCAGTCTGGCACAAACTTCTTATGATCTTCTGGGTATCGCTCAAAGTAAGTTGGGCCGTGAGATCCGGAGATATGATAGAAAATGATGCTATCTTGTTTAAGAACTTGAGTATCTTGTTCGAAGTTCTCTAGCATGGCTGTGTCATAGCACACATCTTTATTACACAGCGGGTCGCTGTCTTTGGCGACGAGAGTCATCTCTTTGATTCGATGTGCGACCGCCTTGTCTCCACCATCGTGCTCTCGCCAGATAGAGTGAATGCCCGCGCGGTTCATAATGTCGACTACGTTATCTTGGTTGTAGGCTTTATCACGATCGTAGTTGCTGCGATTCATGTTAGAAAACATACACGGCACAGAAACCGCAGTGGCTGTTCCGCATGACTGAACATCAGAGAAAAAGATCGGGTTATAGGGTTTGGTATGAGCATTGGTTTCTTTCTCATAGCCATAATATTGGTAGTTATATACACGTGCCGTTTCACCAAGAACAAACACCAATAAGGTTGGTTTTTCAGCTTGTTTAGCTTCTGGTTTTAGCTGCGCATCTAAGCCGATTTCTTGGTAAGGAATCGGTTCTTTGATGTAAGTATTGTTGATGTATTTTGCGGTTGAAGCGACGTATTCGGTCGGAATGATCATCTTTTTAAGATGAGAGTTATTACGACCAATCGATGCGTAATCTTTGTAAAACAACCCGGCAATGATGGCAATGACGATCAACGAAGACAGCAGCCCTATCGACTTCCAAATCGCAAAATCTCTCCAAGATTCTCTTTCAAGATCCGTAAATAAAAGCAGCAGTGACGGGACTCCTCCCATCAGAACAAACCATAAAATAGAATAGCTGCTTAGGTAGCTAGCGGCTTCTCCGCTGTTGGTTTCGAAGACGTTTTCTATCATTCCATAGTCTACGAAAATGCCGTAGTTGAACATGCTGTAGCTGACTAAAGAGGAAGTAAGTAGTAACAAGATAAAAAAAGCTTTGGCGAATATCGGCCAGTTGAATACTTGAAAGATAAAGTTGAATGCGGCGAGAAAGAAAAATGGGATCGAGATGATAAACCCAATGCTTTCGGCTTGTGAGGCACTAAGAATATTGAACAGTTCGCGTGAGATAGGCAAGTTAATGACAAGCAGGTAATACACTGCCAAAACGAAAGGGAGTTTGTTTATCGACATGTTTAAGCGTGGTAGATTCATAGGTCTTGTCTTCCTGTGTCACTTATCCCTTTATTTTAGTCTCGCTACCAAGAAAGCTCTAATATCAACGCATAAAGCTCAATCAGTGATGGTGAGCGATAAACTGGCTAAAGTGAAATGACGCTAAGGTGTGTAGATACAAAAAATTTACTTTACTGAGTGACCTTCATGACAAGGTGGAACAGCAAAGTGAATTAGTATGTTCAGCTTATTCTATGTGGTTCAATCACATTAGAAGTTGTATGAACCACCGAAGCTAATGCTTTTGAAGGCAAGCGTGTGGTCACCAGCTGATATTTGAGAGTTACCAAATTGGACTGTGTCGTCTACGCTCACTGCATCCGCTTGCGAGATTAAGCGTAGCGTTAGGTGTTCGATTGGCGTGTATTCAACACCTACACCAAAGTGGAAACCCGTACCGCTGTCATCAGCGTAACCAGCACTCTTATTTGCGTTTAGGTCAACAGAGCTTAAACCAGCCAATACGAATGGGCGGATTGTGTTGTCGAATGTGTAACCAAGATTTGCTGACAAAGAAACAGACGTCGGAGACAGCTTTTCAGCGCTATTTTTGTAGTTTGCGTAATCTGTGTAGCCAAGTTCAACACCTACGATACGGTTGAATTGGTAGCCGCCGTATAGGTTGTAGCCCATGCCATCTGAATCTAAGCTACCGTGACCGTCTGTGTCAGAATCTTGGTAGACACTAAGTCCGCCACCAATGTACGCACCGCCGTCAGTACCTGCTGCTAAAGCTGGAAGAGAAACTGCGCTGATTAAACCCAGTGCTAATGCTGATTTCGTTATCTTGTTCATCTTTGTTACTCACTCTTAAATGTCATGTCAGTATCAATAATTTTTATTTTGCGACCTTTCGACCGTTGGTGAGTATTATTCCGTAGTCTTGTATGTATTACTGTATGGCTTTGTAAGCTGAATCGTTACATAGTAGAAAAAATACACATCAGGTTGCTTAGTGAGTCAGGCTGTTTAAAACAAGGAATAAACATGCTAACGAAACAAAACACAGGTTTGGTGGTTGTGGACGTACAAGGCAAGCTCGCACGCCTTGTTGATGAGAGCGATACGCTGATTGCTAATTGCGGGAAGTTAGCTCAAGGAGCGCAGGTTTTGGGGCTGTCAATTATTCGTTTGGAGCAGAACCCAGAGAAGCTAGGTGCTACAGTCGACGAACTTAATGACTTGCTGAATGATGCAAAGCCGATACCTAAATTCACTTTCAACGCGTGTGATGAGCCCAAGTTTGTTGAGGCGGTTCAAGCCAAGGATGTAGAGACTTGGTTAGTGTGTGGTATTGAGGCTCATATTTGTGTTTATCAAACCGCAATGGGGTTGTTGGAACTTGGGTACAAGGTTCAGGTAGTTGGCGACTGTGTTAGCTCACGAACGGCACTCAACAAAGATCTGGCAATCCGTCGACTAATGGATGCTGGTATCCAAATCACAGGATTAGAAATGAGCTTATACGAGCTTGTGAAAGACTGCCGCGCGCGTGAATTTAAGCTCATTCTATCCTTGATTCGTTAATCACCGAGAGGCTGTCTATCGCCACCGCCTCGGTAAGAATCGAGCGCAACTTTCAAGCGACGCAGTTTGTCGCGCGAGCGGTTCTTGTGATTGACTGCGATTCCCATAGAAAGCACATCCACTAACGCCAACATAGCGTAGCGAGAAGCCGACGGCTTGTAGATGAAGTCGGTTTCCATATGCTTGATGGGTAACAAGATATCGGCAATTTTTGCTAGCGGTGTATCTTGTGGGGTAATCGCAATGATCTTAAGTCCGTACTGCTTAGCCAGCTCTGCCGTTTCTGTGATCACTGGTGTAAAGCCAGTCGCAGAGATCATCACCATTACGTCATTAGCATCTGCCGTGGCAGCAACCATACGTGACATCAAGCCATCGTTGTACGACACCACTGGGTAGCCTAAACGAAACAGTCGATGTTGCAGCTCTTGAGAAGCAATGGTTGAACCACCACCCATACCAATAGCAATGATCTGTCTGGCGTTATGCAGCCAGCTGACTGCGGTTTCAACGTCTTGCTCTTTGAACAAGGTGCGGTTGATGTCTAGGCTTTGCTTGATCGATTCGTAGATACCTTGATAACCCGTTTGGTCAACCGGTTCGAGAATAAAACGCTGGCCAACTGTCAGTGTTTGAGCAAGCTTGATCTTCATATCACGTACGTTGCTGCAGCCGATAGCCTTAGCAAAACGTGTAATGGTGGCTTCACTGACTTGAGCGCTTTCAGCAAGCTCTGTGATGCTGGCATTGGCAGCAAAATCAATGTCGTCCATGATCAGCTTAGCGACTTTTTTCTCTGCATCACGAAGAGCGGGAAAACGCTCCGTTATCTGTGAAATGATATCTACTTCTAAACTCAAGAATCCTGATCCTTTGTTGATGGGGCTAATCGTTATCACCTAGTTATTAAGAACCTAGCTCGTAAGAAGTAAGCTCTTTAGCTTTTTAGCCATTTAGCCGTTTAAAACTAAGCGTTAGCCCCGTTAGTATATCTTATTGTTTCGCTGATTCTAGCTTATTGAAAAATCGAACTAGAAGCAGGTTTCCACCCAGTTTGTTACCTGATGGTCGTCATCGCTGATGGCAATGTGGCGCCACTTATCGAAGGTTAAACACGGGTGTGAGGTTGAGAATGCAATCATGTCGCCCACTTCAATTTCAGAAGAGCCGTCCGTTTCAACAAAGGTATGCTGATCCATCACGGCGGTCGCAGTCAGCCCTTTCACAGAGATAGCTTCGCCATTGCGATAGCCGCGTTCGGCAATAGGTAACCCCGCATCAAAGGCCACATCACGCTTGCCTAGCCCAACAACTAGTTTGGTCGGTTCTGGGCGAGAGATTACATACGCCCATACCTCAAGTGCCGATTCCAGATCTCCACCCAATTCGCACGCGTAACCTTGGTTTACTTGGGCACGCTGCAACACCTTGCTTTGAGCGTCTAGGTAGATACCTGTGTCGTGAATCGCGTAACAGCCCGGGCGGATGATCGCCAAGTAATCGGTTAGGTTCGCTAAACATTCTGCAACCACGTCATACCAAGCCGAACCTGCGCCCGTGATGATAGGTTGCCCTGCAATTAGGCCATCTGACGCGAGGCTTTCGACCGAGGTGAGCGCGTGATTTAAGAAGGTACGAATGTCTTGTTCTGCATTGTCACCGTGAATCACACCTTCATATACCTCAATACCTGCCAGCGAAAGGGCAGGTGTGTCTTGTATGGTTTGAGCCAGTTCTAGAACTTCTTGTGGTGAACGACAACCACAGCGACCGCCCGGTACACCAAATTCGATCAGTACTTTTAGTGTCTGTTTTGTATTAGAGAAATATTGGTTAAGTTGCTGCACGTTTACCGAAGAATCCACACAACAGTAAAAGTCGATATCAAACTCACTGATCAACTGTTCAACGATCGCCATGTTGGTTTTACCTACCAATTGGTTAGCCATGATGATTCTTTTTGCGCCTGCCATTGCTGCAATTTCTGCTTGTGCAGGTGTCGCAACGGTAATTCCCCAAGCGCCATTTTCTAGCTGTTGACGGAAGAAATCAGGCGTCATCGATGTTTTGCCATGTGGCGACAATTTAACCTGATGATGATCGGCGAATGATTGCATCCAATTCAGGTTATTGGTCAACGCTGATTGTTTGATAATTGCTACCGGAAGCGAAATGTCTTCATCAACCAGTCGATAAACACCGTTCTCAGATTGTGATATTGCTCTCCCTTTTTGGCCTTTTTCAGTCAAGATAAAACTATCGTTTTGATACTTTATAACATCTTTATGTGCAGGGTTATGTTTCATTACTGATTCCTAACATGATTTAAGTTGTTGTTATTTAATGTTTAAATATATCCACAATCTATTTTGTGGTAGAAACTATCACACAAATTAAAATATTATGTGTGTTTTGTCACTGAAAATAATCGGCTGAATTTCTAATATAGCTCCATCAACAGAGTGGATTGAGAGAGTGAGAAATGTTGTTCGATACGATAATTAAAAATGTAGAGGTGTTCGATGGCACCGGCGAACAATCGTTTTGTGCCGATGTAGCAATCCGAGATGGAAAAATCGCCGAAATTGGCAAAATCGATCATGAAGATTGCAGCCAGTTGGTTGAGGGAGCAGGCTTAGCATTGGCTCCTGGATTCATCGATGTACACACACACGACGATACCAATGTTATTCGTTACCCAGACTGCCTACCAAAGATCAGCCAAGGTGTGACAACCGTGATTGTTGGTAACTGCGGTATCAGTGCATCACCTACAGTTTTGGCCGGCGACCCACCAGACCCAATGAACCTTTTAGGCGCGCAGGTTGATTTCAAATACCCAACCTTTGCCGCGTATGCACAAGCAGTGGAGCAGGCGCAACCAGCGGTGAACGTAGCAGCGTTAGTTGGCCACACCACACTGCGTAACCAAGTGATGGACGACCTACAACGCACCGCAAGCGAAGAAGAAATTGCAGCAATGCAAAGCAACCTTGATTTAGCAATGGAGCAGGGCGCATTAGGCTTGAGTTCTGGTTTGGCTTACGCAAGTGCGAAGCAAGCCAACGCGAATGAGGTGATGCAGTTAGCCAAAGTGCTGTCTAGCCATGGCGGCATCTATACCACGCATATGCGTACCGAATTTGAAGAGATCTTAAGCGCGATGGAAGAGGCGTTTGAGACAGGCCAATACGCGAAAGTACCGGTTGTTATCTCTCACCTTAAATGTGCAGGTGCAGGCAACTGGGGCAGAACCGTTGAAGTGCTTGATTTGATGGACAAGGTTTCAGAGCACCAAGATGTGTCTTGCGACTGTTACCCATATTCAGCGAGCTCTTCGACGTTAGATTTAAAACAGGTGACGGACGATTTCGACATCTTCATCACTTGGTCTAAAGCAAAGCCTGAACATGCAGGCAAAACGCTTAAGCAGATTGCTGATGAGATGAACCTACCACTGATGGACGCAGCAAAAGCGCTTCAACCAGCCGGTGCGGTTTACCACTGCATGGATGAGAACGACGTAAAGCGCGTATTGAAATACAAGCTGACCATGGTTGGTTCTGATGGTTTACCAAATGACCCGCATCCACATCCAAGATTGTGGGGCACTTTCCCGAAAGTCTTAGGCCACTACTGCCGAGATGAAAAACTGTTTGCGCTGCCAGAAGCGATTCACAAAATGACCGGAATGTCTGCGAAGCGCTACAACCTCGCGGGAAGAGGTGAGATTCGCCAAGACGCATTTGCCGATTTAGTTTTATTTGATCCAAAGAATATTAAAGACACAGCAACATTTGAAAACCCTATTTCAGTTGCTGAGGGAATCGAAAGTGTATTTGTAAATGGTGAGTTAACTTACCAAAAAGGAAAAGTAAAAAATAATCGTTCAGGCGTTTTTATTTACCGTAATTAGAATTTAATTATTT
>NZ_JBFRTR010000024.1:1208-25375 GCF_041474215.1 Vibrio sp. 10N.222.52.C12 | reverse complement strand
TCCACATAAGATGCCCACTATAGTGCGGAGAGTACGGCGACCACGAAAAAGTACTGTCCAACCTCTTTCCAACTCTCATTGCCTTTTGGCCACAGCGTATTAACCACTTCCGCTGCTTCATCATATAACGCACCTTGAATGGATTCACATACGTTCATCATACTGACTACCTAGCACTTACCCGAATTGTGGTTTTCAGGAGGAACGTCCTCTCACGATTCTTTTCCCACTCAGCCCAACGGCCAAGTTTCGTTACATTGTCCGAGCCGCTGCTTTATTCAGGCTCGTAGGTTCATCTGGTGATACAGATGGTTCACTCGTTAAGCGGTGAACAACGCTTCATACGACCTCAGGTCGCACGGACAGAAATGAGCTACAGCTTCCCCTAAATTAGCAATTTATAGATAACTAAAGGTATGGAAAGTCGCTTAACGTATCGTCCAGTATTGATGGTGCAGATCAGAATCAACGTATCGCCGATACTGAACAAGTCTTCGACTCTTTTGCTAAGGTCAGCGCTAATGTTCAACGAGTGATGAAAGTTCGAGGTATTGGACCGCAAACCGCTACTGCGATACTTGCTTCGATAGGCAACGGTTCTCAATTTGATAAAAGCCGTGATTTCTCTGCTTGGCTAGGACTCGTACCAAAACAATATTCGACGGGAGGAAAGCCACGCTTAGGTCGGATAACCAAACACGGCGATAAATACTTACGAACACTATTAGTTCACGGAGCAAGGACCGTGATTGCCAACCTTGGCGACAAGCAAGATAAGCTAAGTCAGTGGTGTCGAGGCGTTCTAGAACGAAGAGGAATGAACCGAGCGATAGTGGCACTTGCCGCGAAGAACGCACGAATTATATGGTCGCTTTTACACAATCAAACAGAATATGAAAACTATGCTGCTTAAGTAAAAACTTAAGCAGCATAAAGAGTTAAACCCACCGGGTCATTGCAGACGCTAATGATGGAGATAGGTTAAGACCACTTGCGGAGAGCCTGTTAATGCGGCGGACACACTAGATGTCATTTAACGAATAAGGCACCGCAGTCGCGCAAGTCATCAGGGCCACGACGTATACGAATCGTCGATAAGTAGGCCGAATGTAGAGCGGCAGTCCAAAACCCATCAACATAAGTTTAGCGGATGTTTGACAACCGGGGGAATCCATGTAGCCCCGTTAAGCTGTGAGTGAACGTGTGCCAAAATTGGAGCGAAGCGAAAATGGCACGCGTTTGCGAATCAGCTTGAACGGTTTGTGTACGCCCAGCATGGGTATGAACTAATGAGGTGAGAGTCCTCTGTAGGAAAATCACCATTTAATCATCAACTTGTTGATATTAAATGTTAACTACTAGCGAATGGCAAGGGCTTTTCCGCGAGGAATGGTCTGAAGGAAGCCGCGAGCAAAACTGCGAGCTGATGAACAAGAACATCATACTAGGCGTAGGTCAGAGGCGAGTTGGCACAAGACGACGAAGCCAAGTGATTTAATGACCACCGTAAATGATGCAGTTGTGCAGTGAAAGTCCATGTCCTTATCTGGGGAGATCTGCTTAACAAGCGATTGTTAACCTAACCAGCTTGGCCTCTGGTTCAACAGGCCTGGCGCGTGAGCATCATCAACTCACGCGAGCGAAACCGATGAACAACGATAGCGCTTTACGAGGTAACTCGTTAAGTGATTAAGCAGAAGTCAGCAGACGGCATAGTAGCCAAACGCCCATCGTAATGGTTGGGACAAGGTGAAGGCCTGAACATTTAGAAGAAGGAGGAGTCTTGTCAAACTTGTCGATACCCACTACGCCGACAGGCGATTACTATCAACAGCGTAATGATAGGCAACCATCCTTCAACAGCGATCTATTCACTCAATTGCTCCGATCTGAAAATTTACAGCAAGCATGGCGTCAAGTTAAAGCCAACAAAGGTGCGGCAGGTATCGATGGCATGACCATCGACGCCTTCCCGCTTTGGCTACAACAAGGGGGCTGGCAGCAATGTAAATCTCAATTAGAGCACGGTGAATATAAACCCTCAGCGGTCAGACGTGTAGAGATTGATAAACCCGATGGCGGTAAACGCAAATTGGGGATCCCTACCGTTATTGATCGAGTGATACAGCAAGCCATTGCTCAAATACTCACCCCCCTGTTTGACCCCTTCTTTTCGACTAACAGCTTTGGCTTTAGGCCGAATAGAAATGCCAAACAAGCGGTACTGAAAGTACGGGATACCATTAAACAGAAACGAACATTTGCTGTCGATGTTGACCTGTCTAAATTCTTTGACCGAGTTAATCATGATCTCTTGATGACTCAACTGAAGGAAAAGATACAGGATAAGCGTCTACTGGCGCTTATTGGTAAATACCTCCGTGCCGGTGTGATGGTCAACGACCAATTTGAAGCAAGCTCGGAAGGTGTGCCTCAAGGTGGTCCACTCTCGCCATTACTATCAAACATTATGTTGGATAGTCTGGATAAAGAGCTGGAAAACAGAGGGCATCAATTCGCCCGCTACGCGGACGACTTCATTATTCTGGTGAGGTCTCAACGAGCGGGAGTCCGCGTGCTAAAGAGCATTACTCACTACCTCGCCACGACGTTAAAACTGGTTGTTAATGAACAGAAAAGCCAAGTGGTTAAGGTAGCTCAAAGCAAGTTCCTTGGTTTCACCTTTTCCCGAGGTAAGATCCAGTGGCACGCTAAAACGGTACGTATTTTGAAACAAAAGATAAGGCGACTCAAAAACCGAAACTGGGGTGTCAGTATGAGTTATCAATTATTTAAACTACGGCAATACCTGCAAGGCTGGATTAATTACTTTGGCATCGCTAACGCTTATCAAGCGTGTGTCGATTTAGACCAGTGGATACGTCGACAAGTACGTATGTGCTACTGGCGTCAGTGGCGTAAACCACGGACAAAGGTGCAAAACTTACTTAAACGCGGAGTCTGGATCCAAACTGCCGTTGGTTGTGGTATCACAAGCAAAGGGCCGTGGCGAAGTTCGAAAACACCTGGGATACAGCAAGCACTGAGTAATGATTACCTTAGGAAAGCGGGATTATTTTCACTGAAAGACGGATGGATCGCTGTTCAATATCCAAACCAGAAGATATAAGTTAGGCGTTCTGAATGAACCGCCCTGTGCGGATCCGCATGCAGGGTGGTGTGGGGGCTGGAGGGTAAATACCTCCGGCTACCCGATTATGTTTAACTCTCACATACAGTAATGCTCTTTTTTAATGATTCCAATTTTATATTTACACTCATAATACAAAGGGCAACACGGCTATCCAATTTATCTTCACTCCATTTTTTTTCAAAATGTTGATACGTTAAGTCATTCTTCCTTACATATTTTATTAGATCATCAATTTTATGAGAAAGCACAGCAGAGTCACCTAGTTTGTGTGCAAGATAATTTCGTAATTTATTTAATTTTTTTAAAGCCTTCCATACCCACGGAGTTTTATCGCTCTCAGGAGTTATAGCTTCAGCTAAGCATATCATTTGATGACAATCATAAGACGCGCCATCATTGCCATTTAAGGCGGAAGAATGAGGCAATTGTAATTTGACTATTTCTCGAATGTGCTCCTCTATGAGTAAATGCCCTTTTAATATTTGTAGAGTCATGTCAGCATCAAAAGGAAAGTGCTCCATAAATCTTTCTTGATAAGTTTTTTTCAATTCTATTTCCTTAAACATAACATTTTAATATCGTGCCAGCACGAATTTATGCATTCAGCATATCTCAACAACCCCATCTAACCAACTGAAAATTATGCATATAATTTAGGTTGAATCTAATTTCTAGTTGAAAACCGTGCAAGCACATATTGCTTCCAATTCAAGGCATGTTATCAATCAAAAACTTCCCTTTAGTTCTCTATTATTCAATAGTTTAGAAATAGTTGAACAACATATTCGTGCGTAAGTGCGATTGAAGGTTAGTCTGTTGTGGATTAGAACATTTAGCTACATTGTTGGAACTCTAGGCATGAGGAAAAGTTGCAGGGTTTCAAACTGAGTTCAATCCCTCTCTGGTTCACTTTTGGGCAGAAATCGTTTAGGTGTATAGCTCTCAATAACTTGTGTCAGATTAGGAAAGTAACTTGAAATCTTACAGATAAAAAGTGTGCTAAAATCAACCTATTTACATAATTATCTTTTGTTATTCCGCTGCTAGCAACAGATCTAATTTTTTCTTTGCGTAGTACTCTAATAGTTTCTGCCCACCGTCAAAAATTGACTTGAACGGTGCATCCTTAAGCTCCGTCGCTAGTTTATTAAGTATCTCTTTATTAGTTAGCGATTTAGAAAAGTCATGACCTTTTTGAGTAAGGCGGAACTTCTTGTTTTGTGAACGATAACTGCCGTCACCATTGAGCAAGATACCAATTGTGGCTAAACCCAAATTGTCTCCGTTGACGTCACTTATGAGGCGACTGTCTAGCATGAGTTGAATATGAAACAAAAAACTTTCATCTAGCATTGGAAAACCAACTTCTATGCCAGCCAAATCAAACTCTTCTAGCTCCACCATTGCTGTGTCGGATTCAAGAAAAAAAGAACACAACGTTGACATATATTCCAGTTTTATCTGCATATTACCTCTTGTTTTATAAAGTATTGTTATAACTTCCTCAAGGAGTCCCCAAATTTTTCACGGATACCAGCTTCTTCAATAGAGTATTGATAGGCAACATAAAATGCTGCCGCAAACATAGCTAGAGCAGCCAAAAATGAAAAGTTTGCAACTAAAGCTAAGACTGCAACGATAAAAGATAAAAGGCTCCACGTATGAAATCGTTGAACGCCGACATATTCAGAATCCAACGCAGTACCTTTACCAGCTAGTTTGTTATTGAATGCGATAAAAGCAATAACACTATTCAAACTTAGGCTCACAGCAAAGGAAAACGTCGATAATTCAAGAAGAAACGATTTGGAAACATCAACATTTCCGCTCAAAATAGCCATAAAGTAGGTGAAAGATGCCGCAGAAAAACCAGAACTCAACCAAATATAGCCGTCATATTTCTTCATTATTGTAAGTTTCTCCCGAGAGTTATAACACTCCATACCAAACTAACTACATAGTCCGCTATTAGTAAAAGTAGGTCAACTGATGGCAAAAGAAGTGTGTCCTAAATCTTGGGCTAGCAAACAATGGGGCAGAAATGAGCTAGAGCTACTACTCTAATGATTCATTAGAACGAATAGCAGCGTACCGATGCGATCGCTGCCATTTTAAGAGGATACTTTATTGCTTGCTATTCATGGAAACAGGAACGTAATACTTTCTTGGGCTATATAAGGGGTTAAAGGAACGTTTTTGTGCCCAAGCAGCGGCCAATGAATACCTAGTCTAGAATAAAAACATTTAACCCGTTCCTACTCTCTCGTACTGGCCTTATACCTGAAATTACATTCACTCTCGATGGATATCCTATGCCGAGATTAATATTTCCAGCCTTGAAATTGCAAGGCTTTTGGAATAGGGCTGTAACAAGGGTATTCAGTTTGCAGACCATATTCAAAAATAACCGAAGTTGACATTGCAAATGAAGATGAATAATTATATCGAGTAAACCTTTCAGGATTATTCTTCGCCGTCTTTTCAAGCACTGTCCAGATCATATCTTCAAGAAATTCAGGGTGGCGATTCGGATCGAGTGCCATCAAATCACGCATACAGAACCAGTTATTACCTCCTAGCTCTTGTTGGCGGGTAGCATTGCCGAAATATGCTTCTTGTAGTGCTCGCAGATGAGCTTTCAGAATTTTTGATTCCAGGGTGTCCGTCTCGTCAATGTGCTGCAAGAAGTAGGGCAGTTTGGTGATGTCTGCCATTGCTCTTTTAGGCATAGCTAACGTTGCTGTGTCATATTGCTCATGTATCTCGCTCAGCAGTTGAGTGAGCTCGGGAGAGTGGGGTTGAGCTTGCACGCTCGCACAAGTAAGCAGCAGTAATGGTAAGACTGTTTTCATGGTCATTCCTCCTTTAGATACCTGATCATAATACCAGTATTTAGGCGGTGCATAAAGTTCTTTTTTATGCACCTAGTTAAGTATTATTCTTTCGAGTTTTGTGTGTATCTTGGCACCGCAGGATAGGCTTGGTCGGAGGTGACGTATTCCGTCCTTTCGGGTCTAGTGATCTCCTTTTCTACCTGCGACTTGACTGTCAGTTCAATCATCGGCTCAGGTTTGATGATGGGTTTCTGCGCTTCCTCTTGTTGAAGTTTTACATCATCGGTAACCCCATCAAAGCGCGCTTGATTAAAGAGTCCGCCCGTTCCCTTGGTATGCAGCATCTCGGTGCGGGTGTGTGCCACGGTATCGACGGTACTAGCCCATCCTTTCTCCATCGTGTTGTTTTGCTCGGGTGTCAGTTCTGGTTGTTGGGTTGGGGTGGTGGTTTCATGCGCTTTCTCCATTGTTGCCACAATCTTCGCCGTGTCACCATCGAGTCCCGCCATGGTGGTGAACTCTTCAGTGCGTGTGTAGTATTGCCATTGCTCTTTCGCCTCGGCAATATCTTCCGGTTGGTAAGCGGTCATTAGGCGTTGGACGTCTGGTTTGTGCGGAACTGTGTTCTCCAAGTAATTCTGGAAGCCTTGAATCGCGTTGGCCGTAAAGCTGGCACTGCCAGAGTCTAGGCGCGTTTGAGTATTCGAGAGGGCGTTCAAGTCCGATTGGCTTTGCATCACGCTAGCACCAAGAGACTTGGTGTTGCTGGCATTAATTGCAAAATCATGCGCAAACTGCTCAACCGACGTTCGGGTGTCTTTATTGTCCACCTGCGTGCCGGCACTGGTCACGGCATTGGCCCCTTCGGTGTATTGCTGCGTGGCTTGCTCAAGCTGCTGCTTTTGCTCGGCATTCATATTGCTGTAAGCCGTACGTTCATCATCAGACCATTTCACACCACCACTGACCCCTAAATTGAAGGGCGATGCCCCTTTGCCTGTTCCTTTACCTGTTCCTAGGCCACCCTCGAAGCCGCCATAGACACTTTGCAGGTAAGCTTTTGATTGGTCTTTCGTCCAACCCGTTTGTTGAATCACGCTGTCAACCGCCGTTTGCATGTCATTCATACCTTGGCTGACTTGAGTATTAAAGCCACTGGTGCTGCCTTCACCGTAAGCCAGATTTTTACCCACGCTGTCATGCCAGCGATCGCTCAGCGCGGCACCCCCTTGGATGGTTTGACCCAGCTGGGTACTGGTTTGTTCAAGGTTTTGCTGCGTTTGGCTGCGGGCATTCGCCACACTCTCTTGCAGCATACTTTGCGTGTTGGCGCTGATGTTACCGCGACTGGTGGTTTGTGAGCTGTCGTAGGTGGTGCGCCCATCTCCGTGTTGTGTGGTCACCGAGCCGTCTGGGTTTTGGGTGTAGCTGTGACCTTGGTTGGCGAGGGTATTGGTATCAAACTTATTGGCATGGGTGTTGTTCATGCTGTGGTTGTCAATCTGCATACTGCCAAAATCCAGATTACCCGTGGACGCTGCAGCGCTCGCTCTGGCATTGGTCGAGTTAATCATGCTCGAGAGCTGGTAGTTCATGCTCGACATGACTTCTTGACCGCCTTTTAAAATGCCTTTGGCTATCATAGGGACGCCTATCATCAATATACCCGTGATCCAGGCGAAGCGGCTGTGAAGCTCATCGGCGGCGTTCGCGTTGGAGAGGACGAGCCCTCCGAACTTACCCGAGACATCCGTAGACAGAGATTCCAATCCCCAAAGCTGAAAGCCGTTGATGATGGCAAACAAGGCTGGCCAGGTGGCCAAAAAGGCAAACGTCCCAAAATAGTTTTTTAACACCATCATGGTCAAGCCAGGAATGACCGCGGCACCTGCAACAAAGAAGCCTAGGCACGCGAACAACATAAACATCATGGTATGGAGCATCGGCAAGTATTCTCTTGCCATCAAACCTAATGACGCCCACATTGAGGTGGTTTGCAGTTTATTGGTGGTATAAGCGTAATTGAGCGCAGCTTGCGTTGGGTCAAGGCTATCAAGGTTGTAGCGTAGCTCGTTCATCAGCATGTTTTGTTTGATGGTGCTGGACGCGCTGGTACTCATTCTAAAAAATTTGTCGTAGCTGCGGGTGAGTGACTGCACCACTTGCGGCTTATAACGGTCCGCGTCTTTGCCAAGCAATTGATGCGCTAACAAGCTCATGTTTTTATTGGCGGCATCATCAAAGCGCTGCTTGATGATAGGGTAAGCTTCTTCACATCGCTTGTAGGTGCTTCGGCCGCCGCCTTCATCAAGATAAAGGGCGCGCAACGGGCTTTGCCTAACGCCGTCTAAAAAGGCAAAAATATCAGGGGCGGTAAAGAGTTCATCCCAGGTGTATTTCCCATTGATTCTCACATCCCCAATCATGCAGTTATGAAAGTAGTCTCGCCAGAGTTTTTGCAGCGCCAGCTCATTAATCCTGGATTGTCTTGAGAGCTGATACAGCTCCGAGCCAAACAACATCCCAGTACGACCATAACGCTCATCGTCGGAGGTGGTGAAAATGCCTTCCACACCTTCGGCCATCCCCACCATGATAGAAGAGAAAAAGTAAGTAGGCACGGCCACGAGGTAAGGGACATTATCCACCTTGTAAGCCTTACCCGGTTGCGTCTTATCAATGATGAGCATGTCGGCTTTCATGTTGATAAGAAACAGGGGTACGGCAAAGAACACCACCATCCATTTGATGAGGTCTTTGGGGTTACGTGACAGCATGAAGATAAACAAACTGGTGATAAGCCCCAGCATCATGCACATCTGTAAGTAATCCCCAAAGGTATTGGTTCTAAAAAAAGTGGCCAGCGCATTAAAGGCTTTGTTGACCACTTCGCCGGAAGTGTAAGTGTAATATTCGAGTATCATAGGTCAGTTCCCATAAGCCGAGGTAGGTTTGGTGGTCGTGCTGATTTCTTTTGTGCTTTGCTGCGTGGTCTTTCTTTGCGAGTCAATCAGTTGATTGCGGTTGTTGAGCGCCTCAATGGCGTTCTCGGCCAGCCCCGCGGTAAAGCGTTTGGCGTTATCGATATCACGAGTGATGAGGGCGATGTCATCCTGGCTGTTGTTGGTGTTGGCCAAGGATTGGCGGGCAACATTTAACATGCTCACGAGGTACTGATTAAGCAGCTCCACCGCTATCATTCGCGAGTAGTTGCTGGTATCGGGGGTTTGATTGGCGGATAAGTCGTCAATAAAGAACTTGAGTACCGGCGTTTGAATCAGCTCCAGAAAACCCTCTTGTTGACGCGTGAGTCTTTGGTCGGTGGCTATCTTTTGCAGTATCGATTCCAGTTGTTTGCGTATCTGGTTTTGTATGCCGTTAGTTTGACTTATGGATAAGTTATTGCGCTTGGTAATGGTAATGCACGCATCTGGGCCTGTTTTGCGACACTGATAAACGTCAGCCTTGCCCCCTTCGAGCAGCACGTTGACGAGGTTGTTGTTGTCGGTCAAAAGGCTAGGGTAATAACGCGGATTGCCGTCTTTGTCGTACACGTAAGAGCCTGACAAACTCATCATGAATTGCGCTAGATTTTTGTCGGAGGACAAAAAAGCGTTATTCATGATCGCAGACCAGACCACGTTGTGATTGGTTTGGGTCATGTCTTTCAGGGCTGGATCCTTTTTGGCGTCCTTTAGCTGACCCGCTGCTTTGCCTCCTGCGCCACATTCCTGCTGCCCTTGAACCCAATCTGAGAAGGCGTTGTTTTGTGTACCAAGCGTCGCGCAGACATGCTTTTTGGTAGCAGGAGCGGCAAAGGCGGCCAGTCCACCGATGGACGCTTGCGCGGCTTCACAAGAGTTCACCGATTGATTGAGATATTTGTCGGCAATGGCTTGGAGATTGTCCAGATTTTGCTTGAGCTGCGGTGCCCAGGTTTGCAGGGCTAAGTTGACAATAAAAGGAGGGGCATTATGAATAATGGCTTTGCCCAGTTTCACCAGTTGGTCTGAGCTGATGTGTGAAAATCCCCCCATAAACATATCAATGCCAGTGCACCCGGTACTGATGGAGGGGACAGTGACGCTGACCAACTGTGCATCGACAATTTGATTACGCACAAACAAACTGCCACCGGTGTAGTAGTTGGCCGATTGCCCTTGGTAAGCCGTCGGGGTTGAGACGTTGGCGTTGTACCCTGAGTTATCAAAAAAGCGGGCCAGCGAGTGGTTGGTGTCGGCGTGACTTACGCCTGATAAGCTGATGAGAAATAAAGGAATAACTCGCTTATTCACCGCAACGGTGGACAAGTGGTGGAAAAGTGAGCGCTTCATTGGAGAGCCTCCTGCACTCGCGGATCGTTAAGGGCGTTCTGAATGCTTTTGGCAAGCGTGCTTTCTGGTACGTCTCCAATGCTCAGACGTGAGAACTTACGGCTGTTCACGTTCATTAAGAAGGTCGCAGGCATGACCGTTTTTCCCTGGCCTGGGAAAAAGGTCTTGCCTATCTCTGGTGTGACAGGAATAGGGACCTCAAACCCTGGAAGGCCCGGCCCATCAACAGAGAAGGCGTAAACCGGCAATTGAAATCGCTCGCCAAGACGAGTGATTTTAGGGGCGGTCTTATGGCAGTACGGGCAGGTGCTTTCAAAAAAGAACACTAGGGCATATTGGTTTTGCATGGCAGCGTGTGCGCTGGCGGCATGAATCAAAAAAGCAAGCACAAGGGTACGAAGAAATGGCATAGCGCCTCCTTACGTTTTAGGAAGAAATAAAAGAAAGTGAACATCCTTTAAGAGAGCGGCATGGACGAAGTCGGGGGATGTCGTATTAGACGTTGATTTAAGGTTGGGTTTATTGGCCATACTGGTTCTGTTTATGGCGTTTTTACATGGGTTGAGTGGCTTTAAAAATTCGATTGCTCAAAGTCGGTGGCGACGTTGTAAAAGCGCCCAATTAAATCATTTTGGCTTATCCAGCCGTACGCCAGTGGCTTCATCTCTCCAGTGCTTGGATGCACCAAAATCAAGGCGGGCGTAAAAGGCACCGTGACTTTTCCTTGGTTGTGGCGGTTTTCTTTGAGGTGAGTGATGAAGGTTTCATCATTACTGATCCCAAGGAGCTCAAAATGGTATTGGTCAGCAAACGCTTGAATGGACGGGGCGAGTTGCTGGCTTAGCGTATCTTTTCCTTCATAAACAAAGAAAAAGCCCCATCCGTCTTGTTTCATCTTTTCAACCGCGTCGGTTTTCTTCTTATCCTCCAGTGCTAAATACACTTGTCTTGCCGCTTGCTCTGTCGGATGGTCTTTGGTGTAAGAGAACTCAGGTCTTTCGAGCAGCAGCGCTTTAAAGGTCATGCCTAATTGGTCGGTTTGGTCCGTGATAAAATGATTCAACGCTAAAAATCTCGCTAACTTGTCTTTATCTTTAGGGTGAAGGACGGCATCGTTTTGCGCTTCGATATGCACCGAGTGAAACCAGGCCATTTGTTCGGTCGCCGATAACGTTTTAGGGCTTGAGACAGTCGTTTGAGTGTTATTTGGCAGTGGCTTTGGTTTGGGTTTGTCGGGCCTTGCTTTTGGTTCGTTGTACCATCGCCACCCTGGAGGAGGTTCCTGAGCAAGAGCGGGATGGAGGTGAGCAAGCAGCGTTAGGGTAATGACGTAAAGCCATGTTTTTTTCATCATCATAGGCCTTGGTTAAGTGCGGCAAAGCGATTAAGAGGTTACACACTTGGGTCTTTCGCGTAAGTGGCGCATCTGCTGTGGTGATGGATTGCGCAGCGTGAGTAAGTACTGAAGGTATTTATCGTGCAGCAAAGCGTGGTGTTTCGACCACATACCTTACTCACTACTAAAGTAGTGAGTCTGTTTCTCAATGTTTTCTATCAGCTCTCGATATTCATCCAGCCTTTTCGTGATGTCGGGATAGTGGTCTAGCTGTTTGATGTGTATCACATCACTTGGAATGAGGCGTAAAAGCGTCAAGGTGTTGAGTAAAAAATTTTGAAGGGGTTTGATAAGCATAACGATGTCCTTCTTGAGCATTGAGGTGTGTATGTCATGGTGTGCCGTTGGTATAGAGCCGCCTGTTATCCGCCCGTGGCACTTTGAAGTCGTTGCTTGATTTCATCAAAGTTGGGGAGCTTGGTGTTGGCACGCATTTCCGGGTAGAACTCTTTAAAATCAATGTGTTCAAAATTGATTTGACCCAGTTCTTCGGGCGTAATGGCGGCGCAGGTGGGATTTTTAGCACTGCCTAACCGTTTACCCAGTTGCTGAAGAGACCCTTGCTCTTGGATGATTTTGGCCAGCTTGTTGTCGTAAACGCAGTAACTGCGCTTTTTACGGGTGCAGACACCCAGCACTTTCTTGGCGCAGTATTGCCCCACGTACAGGGTTAAGCCTTTCTCTTTGGCTTCCCCCAGCGCTTCTTCCGCTTCGCTGCATTTCGCTCCCAATCCTTGCCCCCATCCTGAGTCTTTACAACAATCGTTGAAGCCCGCGAGTTTCTTACTGCACTTCATCGGCTTTCCCGTGAATATTTTGGGTGGGTCGCCGATGTCTTTCACGGCTTCGGCAAGCCCTGCCAGTGCCGCAACGGACTTATCAAAATTGTTATTCAATTTGGGCGCCTCCTCGTAACACTCCCCGTCAAGACAGAAGGAGTGCTCCCCACATTGCAGATCAGTGGCTCGGCATGTCTTCTCAACACAACGCTTTGTGACCTCTTGCTCGATGCACACCCCATTTTGCTTAAGGCGGCAATGTTGAGTTTGAGTCGTACAGTCTTTCGGGAGGTTTGCGCAGGTATTAGGGCGGTCACAATGATGGTCTATCCGATATTTCCAACAATTGAGCGTGGTGGGAATACCATTAATGGTGCGGGTGGCTCGACCTTCAATGCATTGCTGATGAGTGACATTGCACGAATTCATCAGGCGGCATTGTGTTCGCCAGGTCATGGTGTTCTTGATGCAGTTCCCGCCGGATAAGGTGAACCCGTTTGAGCAGCTTAGCGTGGCTTTTTTCGTTTGTGTGGTGGGTCGACAAATCTCGTAGCGTTTATCCCAGTGTTCGCTCGCTTGCCAATTAACGTGATCGGTCTGTTTTAACTCGCCAAGCGTGTAGCCTTGGTTGGGAGAGACTTGCTTCCCGCCCCATAAATACGTGGTTCCTGACGATGAGAAAATGCCATCACCTCCCGTTTGCCTCACATAATGTTTATTATTGTATCGGCATTGTGGGAAGGGGCGTTGGCAATCAATCCCTTGTTTTGTCCAGCCGGATGGACAACGGTAGATCACCTTGCTGGTGACCACGGAGGCGACAGGGACTTTGTCACACGGGACCGGGTTGTGAGTCGGTCGGTGACATTGTTTTGTGATGTTATCGATGACGCATTGGGAGCCGCTCTCACAATCCACATAGGCATTTGAGATACCATGAGTGATTTCAAAAGCATTCTCTTGGCCAAGTAAGGCAAAGCGCATCGCCGGGTCGTCTTTAACATCGGGTCGACCTTTATTGAAGTTCGCGTTGATGTCTTGAGCCAATCCATTGGTCACAAACTCTGTCCCTTTTTGTGCATTGATATCACCGTCTGACAGTCTTGACTCTTTTGGACTGCGGATCTCTTGTCGACACGTGGCGTCTTTGCAATAGTCATCGACATTGAGCGGAAGCGCATGAGGCGTGAGAGCTTGGCTTGCCGTTTGCTTCGCCCAATTGGCGCTCTCGGTAAAGGTGTGTTGTTCGCTGGCAAGAGCGAGAGTAGATAAAAAACTGAGCGTGAGCGCAGCCCAGAGGTCAATGCGCATATAGAGCACCTCATCAAAAATTGGGGTGAGAGAGGGTTATTGGGCATAGAGCGTGCGCAACAGTGGGTGAATGTTTTGCTGCGCATCCCCGGCCGCGAGGTAATCCAGAGCTTGGTAAAGTGAAATGTTGCCGTAAAGGATGTCGTAGTCACTGGCTTTGCAAGGCTGCTTAGGTAAGCAACGGTTTTGTTTGACCGAAACAAAGGCCGGTACGCGATGAATATCAAATTGCTTAAACCAATCAGGGCTGATGGAAAAGCCGCTTTGAATGGGCGCCTTATTGGGGGAGCGTATCAAGGCCTCGATCCGCTTGGCCGTGGCCGGAAAACCTTCAGGTAAGACACCGCGTATCACCAGTGGCACGCCTAAGTGCTCACTTTGCATCAGAAGCTGCTTGAGCGCGGTCTTGGGCATGGTGAGTGACACAAACACCATTACCCCTTTTGGGGCTTGGTCAGGGTTGCGCGTGGGCTTTTGTCGCCCCAATAAGGGGGACAGGCTCTCCTCTTTTATCAAATCTTGAACATTGCGGCTGAGAGTCAGCGCTTCTTCTCGATAAGCCTGGGCTTTATTTTGTATGTCGTCCGTAGGCCACGTCTTCGCCGCCTCCGGTTGTTGAGTCATTTTTTGCTCAAGCTTGGCAAAAGCTTTGAGCTCTTGCTCAGTGTAAGCCTGGGTGGGTAACGCAATAAAAAAACACAGAAAAACAAGAGAGCGCCTAAAGGTGCTCTCAAAAGATGGAATGGTCATAGTAACCTCTTCATTATGGCCGCTGAAAGGGTGGGTAGAGGGTGTGAGCGTTTTGGAAGCTGATTGACAGCACCTTACGAGCATTGAGATCGCGACAAAACGAGAAGCAAAACTGCGAGAGCGGGAAACAGCAGTAAATGTGCTTGTTGTTGGCGATCTCTGTTTTTAAAAAATCGGTAAGGGAGTCAGGGTGACTGGCAATAAATAGGTCCGTTTCATTTTTGTGGGGAAGAATGGGCATCATCGCGTCACCTTATAAAAAGACACAGTTGCGCTTTCGCCATTGTACAAAACCAAAGTTATCCCCTGTCACCGGGTTGTCATGGCCGGCTTCCCAGAGTGTGGTTGTCGTGGTGTACGGGTGACACCAGGCGGCATCGGGAATAGGCCCCGACATTTGATACCGATAACGAGATTTTGGCAAAATAGGATCGGGATATTGATAACAAATCGCGCCATCTTCGCCGCGCGTCTCCCAGATGATTCCTTGCCGGTGCAGTTTGTAGTTCAGCTTTTCCATCAAGAGTGTCGCCGCCTGGATGGGCGTGTCTCGATAGTTGGTGGTGCCGGTGAGCGGATAGGCACTGCCCTGTGAGCCTAAACACCAAAATAAAGCATCAATAGGTAAGGCAGCGTTAGTGGAGGTCAACAGGGCTTCGGGCACGCAAGCAAGCTGCGCAACCAAGTTACCAAACAGTAACGCTTCGGGATTGAGAATGAGGGATAACTCATCGTCGTCCCAAAGTGGGTCAATTTCCGTCATGTAGGCCACATCAAAAACGTCCGTGGCCATGCAGGCGGTGGATTGCATCAGTTGCAGCCAATAAATAACGGGGTACTTATACCAATGGGCGTGATAAAAGCCTCCGTCACTGCTGTCACTCTCACGGGCGGTCACGCGCCCACCGATACGCTGAGTGTTAGCGCCGGACATTTGCACGCCCATGTTCACCATACAGTAAGGGACGCGCGTGATATCGGTTAAGGCATAAGGCTCCCAATAGCCAATGTTGATGCCTATTTGCACAAAGATAGGCGGCGGTTTAGGGCAATAAGAGATAGGCAGTGTGGGATTGGGCGTATCGGGGTACTTAGAGGGCATGACGGTGGCTGAGCCTATCGTCATCGGAAACAAGCAATCCCAACAAATATCGGTCATGGGGTTAATAAAACGGCTTTTACACGCCGCACTGGCTGCTAGGGTTGATGGGGCAATAAAAACCAATAGGCAGCACAACAGTAAACGAAAGTGTCGTTGTGTCATGGGGTGTCCTTTTTCCACGCCGAGCGTGGTACTCCTTTTGTCTCGACAAGAGGCTTCGCCCCATAATCGCCGCCAAAAGCGAGCTTGGTTAAGAAAAAAAAAGCGTCATACTGGAAGCATAATCAAGGGAGGTGCGCACTTCCAATGCGATGTCATTGTTATTGCTCTATCGCCAAGGGGTGCAAACCCGATACGTTCACCTCATCGATGCGCCAGCGCGTGCCTTCTTGGTAGGCAATCGCTGGGACGTGAGTAATGTTAAGCGATTGGGTTAAGTGGCCTTGCTGCGCAAAATACATTCTTGCGTCCAATAAGGTCGCCATTTTATTCGGGCTGCCTCCTGTCAGTACCCACTTGATTGGCTTGGCGTTTTGATACTCGCTAGCGAACCTTCGTTGCTGCGCGTCTCTGGCATCAAAAAAGACCAGCACCTTACTTAACTCAAATCGTGGTAGAACGTTTTGACCGTCGACCTTTGGCCAAGTGCGGGGTTCAAAGGGGTTCACTCTGGTGCCCGCTTTGGCAATCACGGCTCCTGTAGTGGGGGCGATAATGTCTTTCGGGAGGGTGATGCTTGGGTCAACGTAAAAGGTGCGGGGGTTGATCGTGGTGGTTAAGCCTGCAACGGGCGGTGGGTTTTCAATGCTTTGCTTGGCGCGCTCCGTGAACTCGTTTTGCATGTCCGCTAATTGACCACTGGCCTCAAACCCTTTCAGTCTTTGGTCAATCCACTCCAGCATGTCAATCTCACCGATGGGGAAGATAGGGGCCACTTGGCCCAAGTTCTTTCCAGCGGCATTTGTCGTTGCCAGTCCAGCGACCAAAAGAAAAAGGGGGGATTTAAGCGCTCGCCCCAATGGCTTGATTAAAGGCGTCAATGTCTTTGCCATAAAAGTGCCTGGAGGTTTGCTCAATGGCGCGCTCCAGTGAGTGGCCTTGTTTATAAAGATTTTCACAATACTCAAACTCCTTAGGCTCGGTTGAGAACATGGCGCGTTTCACCGGAGAGGCGAAAAAGCGGTGATAGGTGACATGGCCACCCGCTTTGATGCGCGCACTGCTGTATCCCGCTTCGGCAGACGGAGCGAAACTTTTAATGAGGCGCTGCTCAAACGGTGAGAAGGCATCCGGGTTTTGGATCAGATACTCATCAAACCCTTCCCCTTGACGAAGAATGATGTGGATATCGGAGTTGTTGTAGCAGGCTTTGGCTTCCTCGTTGCTAAAGAAGTCTTCAATCCCTTGAGTCACTGTACAAAAAGCGCCGCCGAACTTACGGGCGGTGCGATAACCGGTGTTGATGAACTCCCTCGCTTGCTCGTTTGCCCCAGAGAGGAGGCTCCAGGCTTCTTCAATGATGCACAGCTTTGGGGTAGAGCGAGAGCCAGCCAGGTACATCTGCTGGTTAATCGACACCATCAACGCAAAAATCACGGGTCTGAGCACAGCAGGCGGAAACCCATCCAGCTCCAGCGTGGTGATTTCCACACTGGGGTCGAGCATGGAGGGCTTGTTGAACACATCTTTGTACATGCCGTCGGTGCAGAACTTTTTCAGTTGCACCGCAATGTCTTTGATGCGTCGGTCGCTTTCTTCTCCAGCAATCTCAATCAAGGCGTCTCTGACATCATCCACCAAGGCTTGATTACCTTTACGCTCCCATGCCGTCACTATCGCATCGCCTAAGACGCTTTGTTGAAACGCCGTCAGTGGGACGTAGGGTGACGCGATGGTGGCAAACAACGCCGTGATATTATCGAGCGCTTCCATCATGGGGTCGACCGGTCTACCGTCATCATCCACAAACTCAAACTCAGCACTTTGCATGGCGCCTAAATGCGTGAAGGGATTTAAGAAGATGTTGGCGTGCGTCATGTACGTCCCCCCAAGGCTGAGCGTCAATTTTTTATAGCTGGCCCCTTTATCGAGGATCCACACTTTACCGCCCATGGCGTAAACCGTTTCGGCAATCTCTTGAACCAGAAAGCTTTTCCCTGCGCCTGAGCCTCCGGTCAGAGCGATATTTTGGTTATCACTGCCACAGGTGAAAGGGTTAAAGAAAGAAATTTGCTGGCGCATCGTGGGCAGCAATACGCCGCCTTTTAACTGACAAAAATCCATGATGAGAGGGAAGAGGTTCACCAGATTAGAGCTTTTTAACGTGCGAACTCGGCCGGCTTTTTTACAATCGCCCCACAACCCTTCGCTCATCATAAAAGGCAACGTTGAAAGCAGCGCTTGTGGCTGATTCATTTTCAGGGGAATGATATCAAGGCCAGCATGGCTGAATGACTCCTTCGCCGCTTGGGTGTCTTTTTTCTGGTGGGTCTTATCGGTAAACAGGGAGACCGTGAGTACCATAGACGCAATGGTAAACTCTTTAGACAACAGACCTTTTTGTAGGGCTTTTCGCTCTTTGAGCTCATCTTCCGCTGTTGGAGCCAGCAGCGCCATTTGGCTGTTCACCGTCTTGGTTAAGTCTTTTATCTTATTATCGTTATCCGCATTTTGCTTACCGGTTGGCTCATTACGAAAGCTCAACGTGACGCGGTGAGGGCAAGTGATATTACGAGAAACGTTGCGAAGAGAAGAAAAGGCCTCAGGTAAGGCGTACAAGCGATAATCCCCAGGCAGACGAGAAAGTCCCAAATTGACCAGCCGTGTGCGCACCTCCTCCCCTTGGTCATTGGTATGACGGGTGGCGATATGGCCACGATGCGTTAACGCTTCGGTATCGGGAGAGAGGGCTTGCAGGTTCAAAGGCTCTAACGGGTTGTAGCCTTTTTCCTTTGGCCGGTCTTGTCGTTTATCAAAGTTTAAGATATCACTCACATCGGTCAGCAACATCTCAGGCGTGACGGGCAGTAAATCAAAACCAAGCTGCGCCAGTCCTGTCTCTAGAGTCATTCGCGCATCAAGCAGCTCTTGTGGGTCTTTTTCCGTGGTGGAGACAAAAAAGAACGCGTCGTAATCGCGCAAATCAAAGCGATTGTTTTTTTGTCGGTGTAAAAAACCGTGCTGCGCGGCGTAGTGGGCGTAAATGGCGTCATCGTTAGCCAGCTTCTGGCAGATACCGCCTCGCTGACTGAGTAGAGCTTGGTTTCCTTCGAGATAGTGCGCCACTCGGTTGTGACCAAACAGCTGCACTTGATAGTCCCATTTATCTCCTGCAGGCAAATCCCCCATGAGGTGGCTTAACGACTGAATTAAATCGTCGTTAGCGCCCCCAAGGACACTGATTTTAAAGCCAAAACCGCGAGAGTGGGTATTGTCGAACACCCGCTCAATGGGATCGTAATCTCGATACGGCAGTTCATGGTGAAGGTGGTTTTGGGCTTGCTTGGCCTCTTGAAATAAGGCGGATAAGCCACTGCGTGAGGTGGAAAACATGGGGGGACCCCTTTTTCTATTTTTTACCAAAACAAAGACAATGGCCAACTGACACTTTGCATTGCTTCATCACTGAGTTGAAGGCGGTGAGCAAGCTCACGATGCCCTTTTTTTTGTAAGCATTCGTATAGGCTGAGTTTGAGTGGAGAAAGGCGCGTCTCTGAAGCGATCTCTTTTTCGATTTTAATGTTAGGGTGCACGGCACAATCTTGGACCGCTTGATGGAGCGCCCCCTTATCTAGAGAGGGCTGAGACTCGATGTAGCGCGCCACAACGTGATCTCTGGCGTCATCGTGCGAGGTGATAAACTGCGCCACTTGTGCCAAGGCGCTGCTCAGTAATGCGCCCCATAATATCGCGCCCGTGATAACAATGATTTTTAAGGTTCGTTTCATTATTTTTTCCTAATCAATCTTTCCAAATCGCGCGCGCAGGGCGCCCAGACCAACGGCTATCGTCTAAGACAAAGTAAACATCCATCGTATCGATGTAGTGATTGTCTTTGTCGATGAAAGGGAAGACGGTGAGTTTTTTAACGTCTTCTTGGCTTCGCTCTGGCTCCCCCTCTCGATTGCGCCTTGGCAGTAAGGTAAAGGCGGAAGGTGGGGCGAGACGCGCTTGAGAAGAGACCGTGGCGTTACCACTGCCTCCGGTATAACCGTATACGTTGTCTCGAACTTCGCTCATGGTGACGCAACCTGAAACGCCGCCGACCTGATCGCAACTGTATTCGCTCTCAAAGCCCGCGCTACAACCGGTCAGACCTAAGAGTATCGATAGTGAAAACAAAGCGTGCCTATTCATGGTGATTCCTCACGCCCAAAGCCCACGCGGCTTAACCCTTGTTGGGTGATTTTTTGCGCTAATGGGTTGATGGGGGCGGTTTGAGTGGTTGGTGGAAAAGAGGAGGCGTTGGTGATGACATCCAAGAGCTGATTGCTGTTGGAGACTTGCTCACGCTGCTCATTCATGCGCGTTTCGTATTCATCGGCCAGCAATGGATCTAATGGAAAGCCTTCCAAAAAGACAATATTGACGATGGCACCAGGATTGACTTCCACTATCGGATGATAGAGTTCGGCCAGTTTGATGTAGTAGTCCGCCAATTTGCTGCCAACGTTCTCCGTGGCGCCGCCAAGCAGATTCAAGCCAATTTTATCGCTGTTGATGCTTTGACTTGGGCCGAGCGCCGTCGGTGTCGTGGTTTGTGCCAGCGCTTTACCTGCATCCCCTACGCCTTGCAAGATCCCCGCAATGCCGGCCATTTGAACGATCTTACCGTTTTTCAAAATGGTGGTACCGCGAATACCATTGCGACCAAAGTTAAACACGGTCGCATTGACGGGGATATCGAGAATATCGCCATTGGGTTGTATGCAGCTCATTCTACTGGTGCGAGCGACGCCGCGGCTGGATGAGATCTCACCGTAGACGGCGCCGGTGATCGTGCAATCCTTCAATTTAGAGGCCTGACCGTTGGGTAAGACCCCCTGATTGACTGTCTGAAAGACAATCGGTGAGGTATCCCCTTGTCCAGAGACGCCCCCATTAGCATCAGCGCCGCCGGTAATTACGGCGGTCACAAAGGTGCCGGTTGGCACGTAGTTATCGGTCGTGCGACGGGATTGTTTCTCCTCGACACTGGCTTGCCAGTGAAATTCAAAGCTATCAAAGGCATCACCACTAAAGGCCACATCATCTTGCTCTTGGTACTGGAACTCATTCACCTTGGCGTTATCCATGTTGCTATTAATGGCCGGTCTTGGGGGCAGTTTGTATTGGCCAAAGGTGTCTCCTTGGTTGGTCTCGATGCCGTGTTGAGTCGAAGGATCGCCTGCCTTGAGGGGTGAGGCTAATTGCGTCTCAAGCTGCGCCTTGAGCGCGTCAACTTCATCGAGCTTTTGTTGCATCTGCTGCTCAAGCTCTGTCAGTTGCGATTTTGTATCGCGCTCATTGGCCTTTTTAATGTTCTCTAACTCAGAGGTTAAGCTTTGTCCAAAGCGACTTAATGTGCCTTCAAACCGCGCTAAGCTTTGTTCTATTTGGTTGATTTTGTCTTGTTGAAACGTCAGGGCGGACTGGTTGTCTTTGTCGGTAAAATCATCGGTGACGACAGCGCCAAATCCGACATCTTGAATGCCCTTGCTTGGCGCTTGGGGAGACAGTGTTAACCGCCAAACAACAAAAGCCAGGGCGGTCAATATCAGCAATACCGTGAGCGTAATGGTGCGATTGCGCTTTCTTGTCACGGCATTGATCGTGCCGCCGTCTTCAAAGTCCCCGTCGGTGTCTTTGAAGACGCGTTTCTTAAAACGGCCCAAGGCGTCTTTTTGTTTATCGAGCATGGGTGGCGCCTCCTCCAGTAATGAGATAGAGCGTGGTAGTTTGCCCAGGTTTTAATTGATAGGCATCGAGCGCGGCTGAGCGTGCGGAATAGCTGTAGAACTGCGCGGTGGTCAGCGCCATGTCACTGCGGCTTTGATTTTTGAGCTGATAAACCACCCCAGAATAATGACGGCCCACGAAGACCGTTTGAGGGATGATGGCCAGTGACGCTTCATCTTTGGGTAAGGTTTTGGGATCAACGTCGTGACGTTTAAAACCAGCAATGGGAGCGCCATCATGGACAAAACGTATCATGGCTTTGGTGAGCGCTGTCATGGCGGCGGGATAATCCGCCGCCTGCTCAATCGGGCTTTGCTGCTCTTTGTAATTTTGCGACCAAACAAACTCCGTGACCAAAGATGGTGTAGCTTTGGGGGTAATAAACAGCGCAAACAATCGCCCTTTCTCTGTCGTCAGGTGCGCGGTAAACGGTAAGGGAAGGTTAATTTTTAAGGTGATGGAGCCGGAAGCGTCTTTTTGGTTGCCCGTTGAGGTGCAAAACCCTTTCGGGCAGACGATCGAAATAATACGGTCATTGTTGACCAGTAAACGGTTCACGTTAATGGAAGAGAGTGACAAGGGGATCGTGTCGCCTTCGTCAAACTCATAGCTCACCATGGCGGCATTTTCAGCCAGGGCAAAAGAGGGGATGAAAAAGACCACCCAAAGCGCGATGGATAAAAAATAAGGGTGCCATTGCTGCGATGGGGTGAATGATTGCTCATAAAGATTCATCGGTGTTGACCTCGACTTCTTCAATGGAGAGTAAACCTATGACGCCTTGGTCATAGCTAAAGTTGACTTGATACCACTTCATCTCCGGATCTAGTGCGCGTTGGCCTACGTGCTTTTGGAGTTTCCCGTAGAGTTGTACTTGGAGAGTGTCGAGAGAAATTCGGACCAACTCGACAGAAAATTGGCTGCTGATGTTATCTTTTTTAACCACCGTGGCTTCTCGAAGCAGCTTAGGTTGAACGTTGTACCAGCTTGTCTCGTCTAAATATTCAAGTAACTGACCAAACTGACGTCCAACGCTTGCCGGCGTGATGTTGAGTTTCAGGTAGAGAAGATAATCCGCCATTTGCTCAAGATAAGGTTCATCGACCGCGCCATCTGACACCGTAAAGGCTTGAGAGAGGGTGGGCGGGACGAGGGTTCGGCTTTGATGGGTAAGAGCTTGATAACTGGTGTAACCCAACACCAGGTTAGTGATAAGCATGACAAGAAAACCTGCACTCAAAAAAAGATTGAGGAGGCTTTTGACGGCCAGCTTATCCCGTTTAACAAACGGATCCATGATGAAGGGTCTCCTTAGAAAATCCAGTAACGACGACAGGCTGAGGGGGTACGCTTAAAGAGGGTGGGATGGACAAAGGAAGCCCCCCACCAATAAAGTGACAGGGTAACTATGTTGTCACCGTATTGCGCTTTGATGTAACGTAATCCCCCAAACCAAGCCAGCGATAACGTCAGTCCTATCATTTCGTGTTTAAGCCAGAATGAGAGGCCAAAAATGCAGAGGGCAGGCACGAGTTCATCAACTGGGAACCCGAGCCAGCGACGACCTTTGTTCATGTGTTTTGGAATAGAAAAAAACTGATGAGGGTCTTCCATTGTGACTCCTTAGCCTAAGCCGACGAGTGGTGCTCCAACATTCCACAAGACTGAGCCACCAATGAACCCGCCAACGGCCGCAAACCAGTTACGGCTCATCAGTCCAGTAACGACCGCCCCCGCAAGCCCAGTCCCCAGCATCGCGGTTTCAACCGCAGAGCCTTTGCCCGCCGAGTCTTTCATGGCTTGTTTACCTGACGCGAAGATATCGGCAGCCAGAGCGGGCTGAGTGATAAGAAGTGTCGAGACAGCAACGCCAAGCCCGACAAGGAGGGTGCGCTGGGTGCGTGTTTTCATAATAAATATCCTTATTGAGTGATAAATTTATCAAGTACATGGTCAGGATGGAGGGAAAGGGGGCTCCCTCCCACATCCTTAAGAAAACATCGAAGATTTCGCGTACTTCAAACCACGATTACGGCTCACATGTTGCTTCCAATTTTGAGCGCTAATGATGGTGTTCTTAAGCTTCCGATAACGTTTTTTACAAGCATTATTTGAGGTTGGGAGAGTGAGACGATTAACTGACTGAGCTTGTTTTTGAACCGCAACCAAATGAACGCCCTTCCAACAGAAAGGAAATGCAAGGTGCCCAGTAAAAGGCAACAAAGCGGCAAACGCCATGTGTTCACGCCCAACCGTTCCCAGTTCTTTGACGCTGACAAAATCACCTTGTTCAACAAAGTGGCCTAATAAACTCACGGCCTCATCTTCACGACAATATCCGTAGATAATCTGCATCGTTCACACTCCTTGTTAGGACATTGTTTTGTTCTTTTAAAAAACAAAACGATGGGCTCTCTTTCAAGAGCCGTGCTACAAACTGGCTTGAGCATTCTTGTAGTAGAATGCGCACATCCAAAGGATGTGGTGTCTGGTATTCCCAAGTAACTCTATTTCACCACTCAACCAGCGTGCTTAATTGAGTAGAAAAACAGCCTTGGACGTCGCCCCAG
>NZ_JBFRTR010000024.1:0-409 GCF_041474215.1 Vibrio sp. 10N.222.52.C12 | reverse complement strand
CTGCGGCGCTTTTTGCAATCGTGAAGGCAGCCCACCTTCGAGGCCATCTGAGGTAATAATCCCAGACGGCAATCTCATTCGTTACAGCGACCAATTAGGAAAACGTTTGAGGTGATCTTCTAATCGAAGTTTCCCTTCGCGCTTTTTGGCCCGCTCTGCTCTTTTCGCCGAGAGCGTTAACGTTTTATTCGCCTTTGATGAGAGATTAAAAGCGATACCGACTTCCTTGTTCTCAACCCTACATTCTGATTTAAAATTCATACAAAAGTCTTCCTAAATAGAAAAAACCGAAACGCTCTCGTTTAGACCGAAACATCAATGAGTCATGTAATCGCTCACTGGCGTCTAATTTTGTTGAGTTTGTGACTTACTTATCATTTCTTGAATTTAACATAATCTAAATAATACG
>NZ_JBFRTR010000023.1:0-2547 GCF_041474215.1 Vibrio sp. 10N.222.52.C12 | reverse complement strand
ATTTGATCAACAACGCCTATAATAACTAACGCAGATACCACCAACTAAGGTGGTGTCTGCAATTTAAGTTTGAAGGTCAAATCGATAGAAGTGTGTTAAAATAACTCTTTTTCTTAACTGAATTAAACAACAACGTCGCATTTATCGTAAAACAGCTTTAGTTATGGCATAAATCGTCATTATATCTATGTATGCATTGATTTTAAACAATATTAGAAGGTGATGAGAGTAAGAAGTTTTTTAAACGGCTTTATAGATGGAGTTATTCTCCTCCGGCAACGCATGTAAACAATGAGGATTACCTTTCCCCTACAAAGATAGGCGTCTAAGTAGTGCTGAATCTTTGGCTACCTAAGCTTCACGGCTCAAAAAAACGGGAAGCAAAAATTTGACTATCACAAGTGTCCACTATCTGAAACAGCGTGTATTGTGTGCTACAGCTATTAGTACCGCTTTAACTCTGTGTCATTACAACGCACAAGTTGAGGAGAGTTACACAAGGCTCAAAACTAGGGCCGATTTCGATTTATGGTCGTTTTTATTGAGACTGACTGATCACTTGGATTTTTCTATTCAATAAGGCTTGTACAGAATGAGGGTCTTTTTCGAAGCTTAAGATTGAGTTATAAATTTCCACATTCGCATGCATCGACAACAACTCACTTAACTCCAGTTTGGAGTTGGCTCGATTCGCCTCTCGCTCTCCAGGACTAGTCTGTACAACGGTTCGCCCCAGAAAGGTGCCTTGCGTTGCGAGGGGAGGTTGTCCTTTGCTCTCTAAGTTATTGAAATATATATCATTTATTTTTGGTTTGATGTCGTTGGACATAAGGTACCTAAACTCTTAAGTCTGAGCTCTGAAGCATAGACGGTGAAACTTCTGTTACGACATGAGCAGACAACAAGGACTCCCAAGATTCGCTCTGTGTGAGCAGTTCAGCAAGTCCACTCTCAAACAGCTCATAGTCGAGTTTTTCGGCACGAAGCAACCTGTTTAAACACAGCTTGTGCCTGTGATTATCTAGACTAAAAAATAGTTGATGTTCAGACCAGTGATAGTTGAATGACAAAAAAGAACGATAAAGATCAGAATTAACAGTTTGTAGGTCAACAATCTCTACTTCTAGTTGAAGTGTTTCTATTTTAGAGTGAAAAATTAAATGCACTCTTAACTTATCGTCAAAAGCTAACCCCAGTTCGTCTTCAGTCAAATGTAATTCAGGCAAGCCTACTCGACGAGAAAACTCTATCAGAACCTCATCTACAATTTGGCGTACTGACATAAAAACAGTCCTTTCATTAATGTTAATAGGTATTATAGGTTAAACTGGTGTTTTTTATATTATTATTGGTTGATATTTTTTATATATTACGTAAGGTTCAGTCAGATCGCAATTACCAAAATACGCAGTTCTTCGGCATTCGCGCTTCTTAAGCGTGATTCTATTCCTTTTATGGTCTCAATAAGGGCACGAATGTACTTTGTTAATCTGATGTAAACAGAACGGAGGCTCTGTAATCTTTATTCCATGCAGCTTTATTCATCTTCCTTGGTACTGACAAGTCCCTTTCGGATTTCCTAAATCAGTCCTGAACAAAACGTTGATGATGAAACTGATTCAGTGACACACTCTCAAAGGGCTAGTTGTCTTTGTTTACATACTTTGTTAATAATTCTTGATGTAGTACCAATGGAGCAAGAATTGTTGCCTCGCCTTCAAACCAAGTAGCTCTTCCTGAACCAAGCATCCCGATGTGACTAGGGAATACTGTAATCAACTTGCGTGTGAAGCAAGTTGAGAGCAGACCGCTAGCTGTAATAGTATTTCAGCTCCCTGCAGTTTATTAGGTTAATACAATTAAACGCGAAAAGTTGTAGGGTAAAAATGTGATTCTTTGTCGATAGATTTTGATTCTATATTGTTAGCTAGAGAGGTTATTTGTTCATAGTATTGGCTGAGCAATTCCAATTGTTGATATACCGTGTACCGATCGGCTTGAACGATAGGCTGATGATTCCAAAGAATGAGGTTATTACTTTTATTATCAAAGCCAACAACTGGTTTTTTCTCATCTTGGCTAAACATATTCATTTCAAGCAAAACCTGAGCATTGTTTTTGTTGAGTTCACCTAAATTACTTAACATCATCAAACGTCCACTTGGGTGTTCGGTAATGTGGCACTCTTGCTCTCCTACTTTAATGCTTGTCACATTATTCGTTTCAGTGTTTGCTGCCTCTAGACCGAGCTCTTGGCAAAGCATTTCAACTACTTTTATATATTGCTGACTCATATTGTTTACTTATTTACTGTAAAAAGGCGTGTCAGTAGACCAAAAAGTGAGTTTAATAACTATCAATAATGGCAGTAAGTTTTTAGCTTCTTCAAGGCTTTGTTGCGTAATTAAATTTAAAGATAGAACTACCCCGTTTCGCGTATTTCTTAATCAATACGACAAGTTTCAGGCATACCTAACCCAGTAAGCTTGTTTAACGCTTTTATCATCGCGTAAGTTTCACCCACCTGGGCATTGTAATTTCTTAAGC